>BJHK01000006.1 GCA_014192425.1 Planctomycetia bacterium
CTCGATCACGCGACGGCGAAGGTCTTCTTGGGCCTCGGACGACAGCGAGCGAGCGTCTTTGTGTGCCATGCACCGACTATAGCGAGGTAAAGCGTATAAGTCAAGTATTTGACGCCCGGAGTAGTAATTTGCCGAACGCCATCGAATCCCGCGATGTCCCGGCGGCTCAAGGGCCCACTTCTTTCGGCGCGGTTCTTATGCCACGCCATTTGTGCGACCAGAGCCGTTCGGGATCGGCGAGTCCGGCGAAGAGCCTGTCTGACAGCCGCGCACGAGGCAGTTCGAAGCTGGTGATGTTGTTGGGCTGGAAAAATCCCGGCGCGTCAACCGCTCCGCGCAGCCGTTCGAGGTTGACTGACGAGTAGTGAGTGCACCTCACTCCGGAACCCACGGCATCCGCCTGTGGCCAGTCCGCGGGCAGCGCTGTCGAGCCAAGGCCGTGTGTGCCCTTGAAATGCAGACCTGGCGCGCACGCTGTGACCGTCCGCTCGCACTGCGGGTCGCCCTTGAATGCATCCCAATCCACCCCGCCGAAGCCGCCGACGCCCCAGTAGGAATGACCGAGTTCTTCGGGGACCGGATCGCGCGGACCGCGCACTGCCTTCTCGAGTTCCAGTTCCGTCATCGGACGCAGGCCGGCCCATGCGGCGAACGTGGCTCCGTCGGCCCAGGAGAGACCGAAGCAGCCAGGTCCACCGCGTTGTCGTCCCGGCGTGCTGGTGTAGCCGCCCTTGGGGTCCTTCAAGACGCGGCCATTCACCCCGGAGTAAACAACCGTGTTGAGGGCGCACCGCTCGTAACCGGCATACCGCTCTTCCGCCTGTTTCGGGTCGAGCGTATTCAGGAAGTCGGCATACTGGGCCGGACTGATTTGGAACTTCATGCAATAGAAGTGGGCGTAGCCGTCGGGATACGCGGCAGGAATCTCACCCCCATCGACCAAGGGGCCTCCGTGATTCCCGGCCCAAAGCTGCCCTTGTTTTTTTCCGGTCGGGATCGGACCGGGGCCTGTTACGCGGTAGGGCTTGCTTCTGTCCGTGCCATCGGTGTGCTGGTGAAAGCTACCCACCTCCGGGCCGCCAGCGCCAAGGGAGAACGGACCCTCGGGCACGTAAACCATCTGGATGCCGATCGCGCGGATGCTGCCTTTGCTATCGGCTGCGATGTCTTTGACGGCGTTGGCGTCACAGACCACGGTGACCCGGCTGGCATTCAGCGGCCCGCTGCCGGGGGCGGCGCGGCGGATGAACGCGCCGGTGAAACCATCTGGGCCATCCGGCACGATGAGATCCACCTTCGTGCCACCGTCGGCCTGGCCGTATCCGGTCGGGTTCACGACCCGGTCAGCGACCAGTTTCACATGCTGCCATGCGGCGGGGTCTCCGGACCGTGCCTTGAAGAATACCCAGGCGGCGTCGTGATTGTGCTCGGAGCGCCAGGAGTCATTCCAGGATACATCGAACGAGATCGTTGCGGTTTTTGCGTCCCGCGGAGTCGCCGTGACGTTTCCGATTACCACGGCGCATTGGTTTTCCCAACCGCTCGACGGAGGCCGCAGAACAGTCCCGCCTTTGTCCGAGAAAGGCGTCGCGACGACTCTTTCCTGCGGCTTCAATTCGAATGGGACGATTGTCGCGGTGCGGACGCCTCGGAAACCGAACTGCTGGTTGGAATGACGATTTCGAGCCGGCAGAAGAGGTGCAGTTGCATTGATGGCTTCGCGATCCGACATCCGCAGTGCCGTCGCCTCGCCGTCGCGCATGCCTCCGCCGCGTGTGCCGAATCCCCAGCCCCAATCCTCCGGCGTCCTCAGATCCCCTCCTTTGCCAATCGTTGCGAATGGGGCGGGCCAGGCTCCGTGCGTGCCGGCGAACCGACGGCCGGCGATGTTGCCAACCGTCACGACCCGCTCACTGAGGTTGCCGCTCAAGTCCATGATTCCCCAGTAGGAGGCACCCGCGACGACACGGTCGCTCTCTGGCGTGGCGAAGATGCCCCCGCGCGGGTTCTGTTTCAGGGCGTCGGCAGGAACGCCACCCTTGGCATCTTTGCGAACCGCACCGCCCCAAGCGGCATTGCCACGGGTGGCATCGGGGCCGTTCGCGCCCTGCCAGGAGAGCCGTTCATCGGGACCGCCGGCATTGGTGACCGCGTAGCCGCCATGTGGGCCAGCAGCTTTCTTGCTGGTGTCCGAACCCGCAATCCCCGGCGTCCCCCAGGCAAATTCGTCCACCACCGGCCGCAATGGTCCGCGGGCTGATTTCTCGAATTCGAGTTCCGTCATCGGCCGCAGGCCGGCCCAGGTGGCGTAGCGCGTATGTTCATACCTCACCAGCCCGGAACAAGGCCTGTGGGGAGTCGCCGTCGTGTAAACCGCAGGTGCGCCTGGCTTATCGGGCGTCCCACTCTTGATTCCGTTGTGGGTGATGTCTTTTTCCGTGAAAGGAAGGATCTGGCCCGGCCTGCCAGTATGCCCGAGATTTGCTGGAAGCTGGTCGGCGGAGGGAAGTGTATTGAGGTAGTCCACAAACTGCCCCTCGGTGAGTTCGAGCCGCATGCAATAAAACGCGGCGTATCCCTTTGGAAAACGCGCCGGCAGCGTCTTCAGCACGCCGCTCGAAAAGTCGTCGGTCCGGAGCATGATCCCGATGCCGTCACGGGCGCCAAGGTTCTTCGGGCTCTCGCCGCCGAGCGCGATCGCATCCTCGCTCTCGACACGGAAGGGCGCGGCGGTGTCGCCGGCGGAGAACTGCGCGGCGACCTCGGTGGTCGAGCCATCGCCCAGCCAATAGGCACACTCAGGCACAAAGACCATCTGGATGGCAAACACCTTCACCTCGGCAGCCCCGGGGTCAGTCACGCCGTCCGCCTCGTTCAACCACCGCAATGTCACGCCCTTCCAGTCGTTCGGACCGCTTCCGGCCGTCGCCCGAAAGGCGAAAACGCCGGCCCCTTTCGTGCCGTCATCCGTCAACCCCACATCGAGCTTCGCCGCCGCGGGTGCGACATGGTCCGCCGCCTTCGCCGAGAGCGTCGCGTGCGACCATCCGTCGGCACCAGCCTTGCGGAACTTTGCGAACACCCACGCGGCATCCCAGCTCTCGAGTTTGAGCGTCCCCTTGCCTCCGTGGGCCTGCTCGGGCACCTCCCAGGCCGCCCGCCAGGAATGATCCCACGCCAGGTCAAACGTGATGCTGGACTGGCCGCCCGAGTCCGCTGCCTTCGTGATGTTTGCGATGCGAACCGGGTCGGCCTTGCCAGTGCCGCGGAAGCGGGTGGCAGCGGGGTCTGTGTCAGCTGCCCGCGTGTGGTGATCAACCGCCATCATCAGGCACAAAGCTATCGCAATCGGGGCGAGCCATGGGAATGAGCGATGGAAAGTTCTCTGGATGCTGTTCACGATGATGTACTCGAATTACAAGGGGAATAAGCCCATCATATGGTACGGGCGTCCTAGCCGTGTGGAATTTCCAGCGATTCGTGCGCTCTCGCCGACGGCAAAAAAGAAGGGTCTTCAGCAGAATCTGTGGGTAAAAACCGGCCTGGCATGATCCTACTCCCAGCGGCTGGGATTGCAGCGCGGCCGTCCGCAGTGGCTGAGAGCGGCAAGGAGTTGACTGCGAGACGGCGAGGATCTTCTGAAGAGATCCGCCGGCAGCGCGCCGCTTGAGACGACTTGATACGGCTTGCCGTTTTGCGGCGGCAGCGGGCATGCGGCGGCGTTCCGCCGCCTGGATTGCCCAGATTGCGGCGTGACCGTCGAGCGAGTGCCCTGGGCTGAGCGCAAGGGAGACCTCACGACAAGCTACCGTTGGTTTCTGGCCCGGTGGACGAAGCGGCTGTCGTGGACGGATACGGCAGTCGCCTTCAATACGACCTGCGACATGTGGAAACCCTACCTCAACGTGATCGCGGAGCAGATTCCCCAGGCCCTGCACGTGCTCGATCGCTTCCACATCATGCGGAACATGAACGTGGCAATCGACGAGGTGCGGCGGCAGGAGGTCGCCCAGCTGCGCCGGGACGGCTACGAGCCCGCCCTCACCAGTTCCCGCTGGTGCCTGCTCAGGCGGCCCGAGAACCTCACGGACAACCAGGTCACGAGGCTCGCCGAGCTGTTGCAGTACAACCTCAAGAGCGTCCGGGCTCACCTGCTGCGCGAAGAGTTCCAGCGGTTCTGGGAGTACGCCAGCCCGATATGGGCGGGCAAGTTCCTCGAGTCGTGGTGCACGCGAGCCCTCCGGAGCCGGCTTGCCCCGATGAAGAAAGTCGCCGGGAGCCTGCGGCGACACCGACCGCTGATCCTCAACTGGCTCCTCGCCCTGGGCGGCATCTCGGCAGGCACTGTCGAGGGTTTCAACGGCAAGGCGAAACTGACCACCAGAAAAGCGTATGGCTTCCGCACGCCACAAGGCATCGAATTCGCGCTGCTTCATGTGATGGGCGACCTACCCGAGCCTCAATTCACCCACAGATTCTGCTGAGGAGGCGAAAATAAAAATCCTCGGCCGCCGTGATGTAGCCGAAGAATCCATAGAGCCACTCCTGGGCCGCCTTCCACTGCGTGAAGCCAATGAAGAAGGCGTGGTCGACCATCATCATCAGCAGCATGACTCCCCTGAGGAAGTCGAGTGCCACGATGCGTGGGATGCTCGACGCGGCTTGCCTGTGCGCAAACTCGCTGCGGGCTTCGGCGACGTGCTTCATCGATGCCGCCCCAGTCGTTCCGATCACCACCGCGGCCGGAATTAGAACGTGGCGTTGGCGCGGATGCCATACACGAAGGCATTGTCAGTCGAGAGGGCGCCCAATCCCGGGCGGATCCACTGCAGGTCGGGTGTGATGTTGAGCCAGGGCGTGGCCTGAACGTTGTAGAACCACTCGAGTCCCATGCCGTTTCGCGGACCGAACAGGGCCTCGGGCACCGGACCGAACTGCGTGCTCGCCCCGACGAGGAACCAGCCGAGCCCGAACGTGTCGCCGCGCCGCTGGCCAAGCGGGCTGAAGCCACCGATACCGGTGCTCAGGAAGTATTGGATCGGGTTCGGGTTACCGTCGCCGAACGATGCGCGGCCGAACAGGCCCCAGCCACGGTCGGGAGTGTCGGTGTAGCGGACGAAGTACTGGTCGAAGCCATAGTAGACGAGCCAGGAATCCCACACCGTCCGCGGGCCGGCTGCAGGTGGCCCGTAGCCGGGCTCATAGCCGGGCTCCGGCGGCGTGAACGCAAACCGCAGATCGAGCTGCTCCTGGTGCTTCCAGACGCCGCCCACGTGCTGCTGCCCCGGCAGGTCGAAGAACATCGTCTTCGCCTTGATCTCGCCGCCGATGATGATGCCCTCATTGAACAGGTCGCCGAATTGCATGAAGTCGGCCGTGCGATTCTTTGGGTCCATGACGAACATCGCCATCCCGCCCCAGTCGCGCGGCGAGACGATGCCCGCGGTAAAGAAGGAGTAGGGCATCCCGAGCAGGAACTGTGGATTGGCGATCAGCGCCTGGTTCACGAACTGATCGGTGCCGTCGCCGCCAGCGAAGACGTCCTGGTCGAAGGAGCCGAGCACGTCCTTTTTTCCGCCGAACACGACCCAGTTCGGCGACAGGGGCTGGGTGAACAGAAAATTCGTGATGTAGGGCACGCCGGGACCGTTCGGTCGCGGCGGCAGGAGCGCCGGAAACACCGGCGGCGTGAAGGTGCCCGCCCGCAGCGACACGTTGCCGTACTCGCCATACCATTGCTCGGCCCGCACGAGCAGGCGGCCGTGGGGCAGGCCACCGAACTTCTCGAGATCGAAGACGGCGTCGTATTCGCTGCGGCCGGTGTACTTGAAGACGTCGCCCTGCCCGAGCGGAGGGGGCACGGGTTGATCGATACCGCCCGCCAGCCCGAAGGCGAACTGCGTGATCCGACCACCGAACGTGATCCCCGATTCCTTGGTCGACAGCCAGCGATCGAAGAGGTCGCCGGTGACCGTCTTGGCGCCGAACGCATCGCCACCGTCCTGGGCTGGCCCTGCGGCCGCACCGGGCACTGCCTCGAACGGCGGTGCGGCCGGATCGTCGGGGAGAAGGTCGATGGAATACGGATATGCGAGCCGTTCCGTGACGACCTGTTCGTCAACAGCGGCAGCATCCTGGGCGGAACTGCGCATCGCCGCTGCCGACACGAACAGGGTCACGACGAGTGAGATGGAGGCGCGGTGCATGAGTGTTCTTAAAAATTGGCGACGATCTGTGTGCGCACGAGCAGGCCGGTCTGGCCAGCCACGAAGCCGGTGCGGTTTTGGCCCGCCGGGGAGTTCTCCAGCCAGGCCACATCGAAAGTGAAAAACAGGTTGTCTTTGCCCGGGAGGAAGAATTGGTTAAATCCTCCGCCCACTTCGTAGCCCGAGCCATAAGCGCCCGTAACGTACGACGAGCGGGCATACAACTCCGTCTCGCGAGGCACGACGAACCAGCCGCCCTTGACGAAGCCACCGAATGCCGATGTGGATGTGATCGGCAGCGGCCCGGTGCCGACGAAGTTGAGCAAATCCTGAAAGTAGATTTCCGATGAGACGCCGAAGCCGCGGTACTTCCAGGCCCAGTCGATCGCCGCCAGCGAGATGTCGTAGGACTGCAGCGTGACGCCGGGGGCGAGCGCGCTCGGCGTCGTGATGATCGTGCCGTCGGAGAGGCGAACGGGGGAGTTTTCGACGGCGTCGCTCGCGGCTTGGTTCCCGCTGCCGAGCGCTAAGGTATACGAGCCGCCGAGTCGGACCGCGGCTTCTTCATGGTGTTGGAGATCGGAATACCCACGGCCGAACTCGCCCCATGGCTCCCACCAGGCCGATCCGGACCAGGCGAAGCGGTTGTTGAGCTCCTCGGGCAGAAGGTTCAGCGTGTTGAACCCGTTGGACATCATGGCGTGGTAATAGAAGCTGTCGAGCGGCTCACCCATGAGCCACACGCCCTGGCTCAAGCTGGGGCGGAAGAAGGTGGTGGCCATGGTGCGGTCGGCGCTTTGGAGCGGTGCAAACGCGCTCTCGATCCACTCCCGCGACCCAGGTACCTTCGATTGCCCCACGTAGAGTTCGAGGGCCTTGCTGAATCGATAGCTCAACCAAAAGGCCCGGAAGCCGATCGGTTGGCTCGTGACCGAGTTGTAGTCGATGTTCAAGAGGTACGAGAGCCGGGGCAACAGGGCGTCGCCGGAGAAGATCAACCGGCCGCGCGGGATGCCGAAGTAGTTCGAGTTGTTGATCGGGATCGTGTTGCCCGCGCTGTCGGTCCACGAGGGTTCGGCCCGCGCGAATCCGTCGTAGCGAAACATGTTTTGGTTGCGGATCCGCAGCGAATACGGCGTCTCGTCGGGATCATTCGGCAGGATGGCGAACCCGTTGTCGTAGTCCACGTGGAACCGGCCGCGATGCCAGGCAGATTCGGCGCCGGTGCAGCCAGTACACGACGCTCCCGCGGTGTCGAACTCGGCTTCCCACTCTTCAGGCACCGGCGGTGGGATCGCCTCGACGACGACATCAGCCGGGGCGGGCTCTGTGGCCATGGCAAGAGGCGAGACTCCGGCGGCCCAGGCGAGACAGGCGGCGATCGCCAGGCAGCCGGAAACGCGCCTGAGACCGTGACGCTCTCGCATGTCAGCGGGCATGATGCTGCGTTTCTCCGCTGGCGGCACGCGCCCGAGCCGATCAGGCTCATGGCAACGTGGGCAGGCCGCGGAAGGTGGGAACCTGTGCGCAGGCCTCCCCCGCGGATCGAGCAACTCCTCTGCAGTTGCTCATCGGCCGATCGTGCCGATTGCGTCAAGAAATCCGGTTGGACGACGTATGCCGGCCGCCGATCACTCGGGGATCGTCTTCCCCGGCACGGCCTCGTAGGCGTCGGCATGGAGGACCTTCTCCTTGCCGCGCGTGCCAGGCAGGATCTCGAACCGCGGGTCGAAGTCCACCATCGTCGCTGCGAGCTTGGCCAGGATCGAGACGTCGCCTTCGACCTTGGCCGTGCCATCCTTGATCTGGGCTTCGAGGGTCTTGACTCCGGTCATCGTCTGCTCGAGATCCTTGCGATTGATCGTGAGGGTCAGATCAGCCTTCTTCGCGAGAAAGCCCGGCAGGTTCGTGAGCGTGGCGTTCTCGAGCTCCACCACGAACTTCTCACCGTTGTCGGGCGTGATCAGGTTCATCGTGAACCTCATCCCTTCGGCCTTGCGGCTGTCCATCCGGATGCCGAGAAAGTCGAGGAACAGTTCCGTGCTCATCGCTCGGACCACGTCGGGGCCGCTCGACTTGGGCGAGGCACCCTCGGGAACCCCGTCGCGAAGCTCGTAGGCGCCTGCCAGAAAACTGTTGCGCAGGCCGGGGTTCTCCTGCTGGTAGCCGATCTGCTCGAACACGTCGGCGAGCAGATCCTTGGCCGGCTGGTTTGCGGGCTCGGCATGCACGAGCTTGTCGAGGATCTCCGAGGCGAGCAGGTATTCGCCCTTGTCGTGTAGCTGTCGCGCCTTGGCGAGGATCTTCTCCGCGCCTCCCATCATCTCGACATACAGCGGCGCCGAGTCCTCGGGAGAGAGGGGGATGAGTGTGGCTGGATTGCAGTCCCAGTAGCCGAGGTAGCGATTGACGACGGCCCGGGCGTTGTGCGGCACCGAGCCGTGGTAGCCGCGGCAGTCCCAGCGCTGCTGGAGGCTTTTCGGCAGATCGTAGACGTTATGAATCTGATTGACCGTCACACCCTGATTGGCCAGGTGGAGCACCTGGTTGTTGAAGTGCGCGTAGAGATCCCGCTGCCCGCGGAGAATCTCCTGAACGCGGTCGTTGCCCCATCTCGGCCAGTGGTGGGCACCAAACATCACCACGGCCTCCTGGCCGAAGCGGTAGAGCGCTTCGTTGATGTACTTCGACCAGTTGAGCGCGTCCCGGACGAGGGCCCCACGGAGCGTGTAGATGTTGTGGAGCGTGGCGCAGACGTTCTCGGCGATCCAGAGGGCCTTCATCTCAGGGATGTAGGTGTTCATCTCCGAGGGAGCCTCGGTGTTGGGCGTGTTCTGGAAGATCATCCGCACGCCGTCCACCTCGATCTCTTCGATGTCCTTCTCCACGACGCGCGTCGGCGCGATCAGGCCGGATGTGCCCCGGGAGATGGCGTGGCCGAGCCCCTGGGTGACATAGCCATAGGGGCTCACCGGCAGGAGCACGCCGTATTGATAGAACAGACGACGGTTCATCGCGTTGCCGGCGAACACGTTCTCCGAGATCGAGAAGTTCATGAAGTCGCGGGGGGCGAGGATCTGCACCTTGCCCGCCCGGACGTCGGCCTCGTCCACCACGCCGCGGACGCCGCCCCAGTGGTCGCCGTGCGAGTGAGAGTAGACGACCGCCGTCACGGGCAGCCCCTCCCCCTTGTGCTCCTGAAACAGTTTCCAGGCCGTCCGCATGGCCTCGGCGGTGACCAGGCAATCGAACACGATCCAGCCGGTCTTGCCGCGCACGAACGTCGTCTGGGCGAGATCGAGCCCACGGACCTGGTAGATGCCGGGGATGACCTCGTAGAGGCCGTAGTTGTTGTTGAGCTGCCCGATGCGGTGCATCGAGGGATGGACGGTGTCAAACTCGTCCTTCTGGTCCAGGAACTGGAACCGCGTCATGTCCCAGACGACGTCGCCGGCTTCGGTCTTGACCGTGAGTTCCTTGAGCGGGGCAATGAGCCCCTTCCGCTGCTCGTCGAAGTCGCGGGTGTCGTCGAACGGCAGGGACTGCCGCGCCTGCCGGAGCACCGCCTTGGTGAATTCGGATGGTGGCTTGCCCTTGGGATGGAAGTGACCCGCGGCCGGGGCGACGGGGGCGGGCGCCGCCGGCGCGGCATCGCCATCGAGCATGTTGGCGGCCACGGCGAAGGCGGGAATGCCTTGCACGAACTGGCGTCTGGTAGTCATCGGTCGGCTTTCGTTCCAGGGCGGATCGGGCGGATCTCCGACACGATGAGTTCGTCGGAAGCGTGTAGAGACAATAGCATAGCGGGTGATCGGCTCTACTGTGAGCCGCTGCTTTCCCATCCGACACCCGCACGCTTTGTGGTGCCGCCAGAGTCAGATCCCCGAACATCTCGGAGGAATCAAGAAATGGGTAGAAAATCAGGAATGACCAGACTCATGCAGACACTCATCTCGGTCGCTGTTGCCGCCGTGCTCATGCACGCTGTGTCGGCCTCCGCACAGCACGCCCGCTTCGAGGCCTTGAGCAATCTTCCGTTCGTCGAGAACCGGCCCACTGCGGAGACCGCAAAGACCCTGCGCGACGAACTGCTGTTCCAGCGGGCAACGCAGGCGTATCTCTGGGCTCTGCCGTTGATCAACACACTTGGGATGAAGGTGGGTTCGGAAAAGGTCTTCAACGCCGGTTACAACGTCCTGCCGGTCTGGAAGAAACGCCTCGACTCGAAGACCCTGATAACGACCCCTAACTCCGATGTCATCTATGCCATGGGCTACGTCGACCTCGGCAAGGATGGCCCGCTGGTGTTCGAGGCTCCGCCCAACCTGCAGGGCATCCTGCTCGATGCCTGGCAACGGCCGATCCCAGTCGATGGTGGCAGGTTTTTCGGGGACGTCGGCCTGCCGGGCCCCGACGCCGGCAAGGGTGGAAAGTTTCTGCTCTTGCCACCGGGCTACAAGGCGGCGGTGCCGGAGGATTGTTTCGTCTACCGTTCGCCGACGAACAACGTGTTTGTCTTCCTGCGGGCGTTCTACCAAGATCCGAAAAACCTGACGCCGGCCGTCGCGCTCATCGAGCAGTCGAGGATCTATCCGCTGAGCGGCAAGGAAAGCGCACGGCCGATGCAGTTTCCCGATGCCTCCGGCGTGCCGGTCAACATGCTGCCGATCAGCGACGGCACCGCCTTCGACCAACTCAAGAAACTGGTGGACAGCGAGGGTGAAAACCTTGCTGACTCCGATGGGCTCGGCATGCTGGCATCGATCGGCATCGCCAAGGGCCGGCTCTTCGAGCCCGACGCCAAGACGCGGGAGATCCTCGATCACGCCGCGCGGACGGCCTACAAGATGAGCCGCGTCATCGGCTTCGAGGAGGAGATTGCCGGCCGTTCCCTGCGGATCTATCCCGAGCGCCGGTGGGTCAACCCCATGGCCGACGCGACCCCCGAGAATCTCGCGGGGCCTTTCGACCTCGGCTGGCGCCGGGTGTCCGGGGGCTATCTCGATCTCGACGCCCGGATCTGGTTTTTCACCAACTACTATTCGGTCAGTCCGGGCATGCTGTCGCAGACGCCCGGCCGGGGTGCCAAATACATGATCGCCTTTGTCGACAGCCAAGGGGAGAATCTGTCGGGAGGTCGCAGCTACCGCCTTCGTCTGCCGCCCGATATTCCGGTCGCCAACTTCTGGTCGGTGACGCTCTACGATGCCGAAAACGGCTCGGGACTGGCCAACGGCCAGCCGTTCCCGTCACTCGGTTCGCGTGACGCGCCGGCGCAGAACGCCGACGGGAGCACGGACCTCTCCCTGGGGCCCGCGGCGCCCGCAGGCAAGCAGGGCAACTGGCTCGCGACGGTGCCTGGAAAGGGGTATTTCGCCGTCCTGCGACTCTACGGCCCGACTGAAGCCGCCATCGACAAGCGCTGGAAGCCCGGCGACATCGAGAAGGCCCCATGACCGTGTAGCGACGGTTTTCAGACAATCCAGCCGGGAGACGTGCATGACGACCACGCCGGGACTATTGACCCCCGGGCGCGATGGTGTGGCGTTTGATTTCCAGCGCATCGATTCCACCGGCTCAAGAAAGCGAGCGAAGTGGAGCTGGCCGACGTGCGACTTGAGGTCGGCGGCACGGCGCTGCGTTGGGAATCTCTCGACGAAGACATCTCGGACGAGGGCGTGGTGGCGGGGCGGTTCCA
This sequence comes from Planctomycetia bacterium, assembly GCA_014192425.1. Classification (NCBI taxonomy): domain Bacteria; kingdom Pseudomonadati; phylum Planctomycetota; class Planctomycetia; species Planctomycetia bacterium. Next base: position 11,905 of record BJHK01000006.1, read on the forward strand.
GTTGCCTCCGGCCAGGGCTGATCAGCCACGGCTGCGTGGCCCGCCGTGGAGCTATTCAGCCGGGAAAACAGCGGCCAAAGGCCTGAAATCGGCTCAGGCCTCCCCGGACCCGGATGTGGCCCGTCAGGAGTGCCCAGACGATGCTCCGCTCCTTGCGCAGAAATCCCAGCCAGGACCGGGAGTCTGCGGTGACCGTACAGTCGGGCTTGCCGATCAGGCCCCGCTGCACGTTCAGGGTTTGCTGCCTGATCGTCACGGTGGCTTCGGCTGGTTCCTGACCCGTGAAGATCAGGTGATACACCGCATTGATGTCCTTCGCTCTTCCCCGCTGGAAGACGACGTGCATGGTGTCCAAGAAGCCGGCGATGGTGGATGGGCGGACGCCGTTGACATGGCGCTTCGTCTTGTGGGGAAAGGCTTGGGTCACGTAGTCGTCGGCATCTGACCCCGGCACGACATACACGGTCTCCTGTTTCTGTTGCAGGGGCTTCACGATCCCGGCCAGAAACGCCGGGCGGTCGTCGAGAAACGGGGCCAGCACGTCTTCTCCGGCAGGGCACACGGAAAGACAGTAGGCGGCCTTGTAATTGGCACCGAAGCTCAGGCTTTGCCACATCGAGACCGACTCTTGATCGGTGACCTGCTTCCGATAGTCCTTGGCGCCGTGGCTGTCGGCCACATGCTCGACCCAGTCGGTGAACCCATGCAGAAACTCACGGTAGTTGTGCGTCATGCAGGCGCTGGCGTCGAAGCCGCCATCCGGCTTGATGGCCCCCACCGGGCATGCGGCAACGCACAGCTTGCAGCTGACGCAGGGGTTGTAGTCGACGGGCCGCGACTCCTGGTCGACATCGATATCGACGAAGATCGTTCCCAGCAGAATGAAGGAGCCGAATCGTGGATGGATGACGTTGCGATGCAGCCCCATCTGCCCGAGTCCCGCTGCCACGGCCACGGGCTTATGGGAAACCACCCAGATTTTTCCGGGAAACTCACTCGCCTCCATCGGAAATCCCATCGGAGCATTCATCGCCCGGATCCCTCGGTCCTCGAGCCGGTGCACGATCGCCCGGGCCACGTCGTTGACGTGGTCACCGGAGCGATGGAACTCGAGATTGGCAACGGATCGGGCAGGGCTTCGGATCGGCTCCCGGTTCATCCGGCAGGCAAAGCTGATGAGAGTCTTCGCAGAGGGAAAGGCCTGGAGAACTCCCACTCTTTCCGCGGCGATGTCCGGCCGATCGATGCGGACGAAGCCGACATCATCAGCTCCAGCCTCCAGGCACATGCGGCGAAGTTCGTCGGCGGGCAGGGTAGTGGGCGCGGGCGGCCTCGTTTGGCTTCGGAGAGCCACGACGGACGGATGTTGGTCGAGCGAAGCCACCACGAGCCTCCTGGTTCTTTCCTCACAACTTGCAAAACACAAGCGAAGGCTTGTATCTTGCAAGTGTCAGCGCTCGTGTCAAGCGGCATGAGAACCAGGTTCGGAAGCGAGGGCGGTGTATGAAGATGGTGAAGCGTTCGGTATGCCCGGTCGCCTGTGCGCTGGATCTCCTGGGCGACAAGTGGACGCTCCTCGTCGTGCGGGACCTGGCCTGTGGCAAGATGCTCTTCAAGGAGTTCTCCGCATCCCCCGAGCGGATCGCCTCGAACATCCTCTCCGATCGGCTGGACCGCCTCGTCCGCTCTGGATTGGCCGAGTCGTTCAGCCCAACGCCAGCGACTGGTCGGAGCGGCTATCGCCTGACCCCGAAGGGCAAGTCACTGCTGCCGGTCCTCGGAGCGCTACGAGACTGGGGCCTTGCCCACATCAAGGGCACCGCGGCCCGGATGAAGCCCGTCATCTGACGATGATCAGGCGGACTGGCATGGCATGCGGACTGGCATGGCATAGAGATGCAGCATCGAGCAGTACGCTGCAGGTGCCAGAGGTGGGCTGCCAGGAGGTGCCGGCACATGCCTGCCGGTGCCACAGAAGCTCCCCGAGGAGGAACAGTTGAGTCGATGTTTTCTCGGGGCATACCGCAAAGCCGGTGCGGAAGTGACGTAAACAGCGACGGCAGCCCGGAGTGCGCAGGGAACGGCACCGCCCGGCGGCTGCCGGAGCGGCCCCGCTCACGGAAAACTCATCGGATCCGGCGATCCAGCGTGGCGATGCGAACGGTAGTGTGAACGTGCCGACGCCGAAGTTCCGCACGGAGGCCTGGCCGATGAGGGTCCGCTCGCTGTTCATCTCCGACGTCCACCTGGGCTGCGGATTCTCCCGCGCCGCCGAGCTTTTCGAGTTTCTCGGGGGCTACGAGCCCGACCGCCTGTACCTCGTGGGCGACATCATCGACGGCTGGAAGCTGCGGCGAAGCTTCCGCTGGAACGACACGGCGAGTTTCGTCGTCCGGCGCATCCTGGGCATGCTGAAGCGGGGCACGCGGGTGTTCTACGTCGCGGGCAACCACGACGAGTTCCTCCGCGCGTGGTGCCCGCACGACCTTGGTGGCATCGAGCTGGCCGACCGGTTCGTCCATGTGACCCTCGACGGTCGCCGGCTGCTCGTGATCCACGGCGACCAGTTCGATCAGGTCACCCGGCACGCCCGCTGGGTCTACCGGCTCGGAGACCGCGCCTACACGCTCGCCCTCCATGCCAACGCCTGGACCAACGCCCTGCGGCGGTCCCTCGGCTACCCCTACTGGTCGCTGAGCGCGATGCTCAAGGGCAAGGTGAAGTCGGCCGTGAACTTCATCAACGACTTCGAGCGGTTCGTGGCCCGCTACACTCGCGAGCATGGCTGCGCGGGGGTGGTCTGTGGCCACATCCACGTGCCGGCCATCCGGCGAGTGGAGGGCATCGACTACTACAACTGCGGCGACTGGGTGGAGCACTGCACCGCCCTCGTTGAGCACGTCGATGGCCGGATCGAACTGGTCGGCATGCCGGGGCGTGTCAGGCATCGGCAGAGCCGTGGCCGGTGCGAGATCACGGCTCCGGCGTCGCCGCAGCCATCGACGGGCCGCAGTGGCGAGACTTGGCCGGTCGGCGTGAGTTCTTCGTGAGCCACATTCGGCTCATGATCGATCGCTAGGCTGCGTCGCACCCCGGAGGCACGTGCGATGCTTTCAAAACGAGATCCCTACGATCGTTTGGAATCCCTGGACGCCATGTCGGCGATCAAGGCTTGGCTGCTCGGCGACTACGTGCGCGGCGAGGAGCGGGTGTTGATCCTCGCGATTCGGCGAGAGCTCGGTCTGGAATTGACCGACGCCGAGATTCGTGGCGTCTTGGTCGAGGCAGCCAACGGCAACGCCGCCGCAATGAACGTCTTTCGCCGGCTGCTCCTGCTGGAGGCGGTACCGGACGAGGAGTTTGCCATCGGCAAGCCTCGGTAGACGAGCGAGACACTGTGGCGGTTCGCCCCTGCTTGGCCAGCCGAGGACGATTCGTTTTCGGGATCTTCCCGCTCCCGGCCCGTTGACCGACCATCGCGGTCGCCGCGGCCCCATCAGCAGGATCATGGCGATCGCATGGCAGACCGGAATCTCGGGCTGCGAAACGGAGAGAATCTGGGGTGCTACGGGCTGAAATGGTCCTGCGGGGTGGAAGTCACAGCCAGCCGCAAGGCCAGGGCCTATACTCTAGCGAGTTCGCACATCCCTTTTGGAGTCTCAGCCGTGTCAGACAAGCAGACGAACACGTGGCCGGACCTGTTGATCGGTCTCTACGACAATCTCACCGGGCGGAGGGCCGAGATCACCTACGAGTTCGACCACATGCACATCAAGATTCCGAGCGGCACGGGGCCGGCGGCGGAGCATGCCGAGTGGATCCTGCACGGAACACTGAAGATCCGCACGCGGGACACGGGTTCGTCCCCAAACTGATGGTGGCCGGGCGACTCGCGGGAAGCGTGGACGGTTGCCCGGTCGTGATCGATGCCGATGAATCGGGGTTCGTGGTTTCGTTCGCCAGGATTCGCACGGCCTGGGCGGCGCGGCGGTCGGTCGCGGCCCTGCTGCCGGCGCTCGCCGTCGCGAAAAGGTACGGCGTTCCAGTGCGGTTGAACGTCGCGGGGCTCGTGTCGCTGGAGGTGCTCCCTGTGCCGAGCACGCTTGTTCGTATCCTCGCGCCCCGCCTCGCGTCGCTGGACTGAAGTCAGCGGGTTCTCCACCCCGACGATTCGATCATCCGCGGAGCCATCCCGTGCTCGGTCCGACGCGCCGTTTCCTCGCCGCCATTTTCGACCGGCTCGACACGCCACCGGTGCGCGCCTGGTTCGAACGGGTCGTCGTGGCCGGGGCGGCCTGCGGGTTTCTCGTGCACCTCGGGGCAATCGGGTTCGCCCGGCTGCTGCCGGATCTTCCCCAGACCCTCTTCAAGGGTCTCGACGAGAGTCCGCTGCACGCGGTCTACACGCCCTTCAGCGTGATCCTGTTCTACGAGGTGGTGCTGCTCGTGTTTGCACTCGCCGCCTCGCACACCGGCGAGATCGCCAAGCAGTATCAGATCGTCTCGCTGATCGTCGTTCGCCGCGTCTTCAAGGACATCGGCAGCTTCAGCGAAATGGAAAACTGGCTGGCCGAGCCCGAGGCGGTCAGGGCCGTGCTCATCGACATGGCCGGCGCCGTGCTGATGTTCTTGATCGTCACGGTCTTTACCTGGCTTCGTCACGTGACGCCGAAGACGCCGATTCGCCGTGATCTCGAGGGCTTCATACAGCTCAAGAAGGCGGTGGCGGTGCTGCTGCTCTGCGTGCTGATCGTGCTGGCGACGCTCAACCTGGCGAGTTGGCTCGGTATCGTCGTCGGCCTGCCCGCGGCGCTGGCGACGCCACCGGCCGACGTCGACCTCTTCTTCTTCCCGCGTTTTTTCGAATTCATGATCTTCACAGACGTCTTCCTGTTGATCGTCTCGTTGGCCTACTACGATCGCTACGAGTATGTGTTTCGCAACGCCGGATTCGTGATCTCCACGGTTCTGCTGCGGGTGTCGCTCTCGACCCCCAAGCCCTACGATCTTTTGCTGGCGCTCACCGCGATGCTCTACGGGCTCGCCGTGCTCGGCGTATTCGCATGGCTCTCGGCGATCGAGCGCGGCTCAGTCGAGCGGCAGAAAAGCCCAGAGTGAGGGGCGGCCGCAGTTGCAGTGCACCGCCCGGCCCAAGAGCCCGAGCCCGGCGGTGCTCACGTAGACCGCGGTCCGGGCGGCATCCCAGCAGCCCGTGACGCCGGTCGCCCGCGGGCCGCGCAGCCGCGACTGCACGCTCGGCACCGGATGGAAGATCGTCTCGACGAGCGAACTCCGTTCACGTTCGCGATCCTGGAGGTCGTCGAGCAGTCCGATGGTGCGGGCGAGCACCGCACGCTCGCAGCCGGCCGCGAGCAGCCGCTGATCGACCTCCGCCACGCCGCGGCGGCTGGGGGTGGGCAGCATCAGGAGTCCAAGAAACGACCAGATCGTGAACACGAGGCTGAAGGTGACGATGCCCTCTGCCGTGGCCAACCGCCGACTCCCGACGAAGGCCGCCGCCAGCGCGATGCCGAAGAGCGTGAAGCCGATTGCGAGCATTCTGCCCCGCCACCAGGAACCGGTCTGCACGGCGATCTGCCGGCGCTGCACCGCCGCAGTGAAGGCCTCGGGATCGAGCACTTCACGCCAGTGCAGCGGCAGCAGGTGGAGCCGTGGCCGCACCACGCCCACCACCGCCCCGGTGAAGCCCTCGTCGTCCGACTCGCCCATGAAGGTCGGCAGCATCGGCGTGGCCCGTTCGTCCACGACGGGTTTGTCGTTCCCGCTCGGCAGGCTTGGCGTGACCTCGAGCGGCGCAAGCGCCGTAGCCACGGCGACTCGCCCCGCCAGCAACGCCAACGTGAGGGCCGCGCCGGCCGCGAACACCCCGAGTGATCCTCCCGCCCGACCCGACAAAAGCAGCGTGACAGCCGCCGTGAACACCAGGATCGAGTGCCCACCCACTCCGCGTGCCAACCCGATCCAGAAGCGGCCGAGCGGCGGATGCCGCCGCCCGTAGCAGCGCGGCAAGAGATAGCCGCCGAACAGGTCGAAGGGCACATGCAGGCCGGCGTATGCGAGCACGAATCCGGCCAGCCCGAACATCTCGTCGCGGAGCGATCCGCCCGCGGCAGGCAGCAGTCGGGCGGGAAGCCCGACCGCGAGTCCCGCGATCGCCATGACGACGATCGTGCCCACGCCGGTCATGCCCAGCCAGAGGCGGGCGCGTCCATATCCCGGGGCCGCGGCCGGTGACGGGAGTTCGCCACCGGGCGGTGCTTTGGATCGCGCGAGCGCTTCAGCCGTCTTCTGAATGCCGCGGAGCATGCCGCCGAAGACCAGTTCGTGCAGCGGCACGACGGCATACCAATACAACAGCCCGGCCAGGCCGCTGGGGCGGAAGCGGGCGGTCATCACGAGCCGGTGCAGGGGGGGCTGGGCGTGGGCATCGATGTCTTCGATCGCGAAGTCGAGCTGGGCCTCACCCGGCAGCTTCATCTCGGCGCGGAGCGAGAGCGACCGATCGCGGTCGATGCCCACCACTCGCCAGAAGTCGAGCGCCTCGCCGAACTCGACCGTCTCCGGATGCCGTCTGCCGCGGCGCAGCCCCGGGCCGCCCACGAGCTTGTCCATCCAGCCGCGCAGCTGCCAGAGCACGTCGCCGGCATACCAGCCGTTGCCCCCGCCGATGCGGCAGACCGCCGCATAAATGCTCGCGGCGTCGGCTTCGATGTCGACGACCCGCCGGTCGGTGAACACCGTGCCCCCCGCCCAGGCCGGGTCGCCCGGCACCGGCCCCGCCACACTCCAGTGGGTTTCCACGGCCCGCTGATCGATCTTCACCTTGGCCCGGTGGATCGCCTCCCGCACACCCAGCGCTCGGTGGGGCATCAGCCGCTGCGTGGTGTCGTCGGTCACGACCACGCGATTCTTGAGCCCCTCCGCAAGCGGCCGGGCGATCCTGTAGGACACCGGCGTGACGAGGTTGATCCACAGCGAGCTCAGCCGCGGCGTCAGCACCGGCACCGGGAGGATGATCCGCCGGCGCAGGCCGAGCTCTTCGGCCATCACCCGCATCAACTCCCGGTAGGGCATCACGTCGGGACCGCCGATCTCGAGCGTCTTGCCGGCCGTCTCGGGCACCTCGAGGCAGCGAACGAGCCAGTGCAGCACGTCGGCGATCGCCACCGGCTGGCACGCCGTGGTCACCCATTTGGGCGTCACCATGATCGGAAGCCGCTCGACGAGATACCGGAGGATCTCGTACGACGCAGAACCCGAGCCGATGATCATCGCCGCCCGAAACGTGGTGACCGGCACGCCGCTCGACGCGAGCTCCTCTTCGACCTGCCGCCGCGACCGCAGGTGCTCGCTCAGATCCGGTCCCATCTCGCCGAGTCCGCCGAGATAGATGATGCGGCCGACGCCCGCTTCCCGGGCCGCCCGGGCGAAGCCGGCGGCGAGGTCCCGATCTTGATCAGCGTAGGCGCCGCCGGTGGCCACCATCGAATGCACGAGATAATAGGCCGCGCGGCAGCCCCGCAGGGCTGTGGCCACCGCCGCGGTGTCGGCCAGCTCGTTCGTCAGCACCTCGATGTGAGGATGGTTCCGCCACGGACGGGCGTCGAGCTTGCGCGGTTCGCGCACGAGGCAACGCACCCGGTAGCCGGCTGCGAGCAGCGCGGGCACGAGGCGGCCGCCGACGTAGCCGGTCGCCCCCGTCACGGCGATCGTGTCGCCCGGACCGATCACCGGCCGCGGTTGGTCATTCATGGAAGCCCTGACGGGGAACGGTGGATGGCAAGACTCAGCAACACGCCGTCATCATAGAGTGTCGCCGGCAGAGGGAACCTGGAGTTCTTCGTCCCCGCGAAGCCCGTCCGTCACCGACTGCACCGCAGCGGACTCGGTGCCGACTGCGAACAGTACTGAGCCCCGCGCCCGGCGCCGAACACGATTGAAGGCTCAGAGGCGTGTCCACGCCCGCTACTTCTTTGGGATGTAGGCGTTGACTCCCACAATCACTTTCTTGCCATCCACCACGCAGTCGGTCTCCTTGTTCCCGTAGGTTGAGGCGACCACCAAAGTCTTCCCGCTGGACGACCGTTCGGGCTTGGCATTCATTGGAATCCTGAGAACAAGCTCATCACCAACGATCATTGCTGTAAAAGGCATGGATGCGATCCTTTGGTCGAGCTGGGGGACATTGAATCGACCATTCTACGACAGTCGATTAAACTTCTGATCATCGGGGTGAGCGGCAACGATCATCGACAGGAAATCATCGATGCCTGGAACGAGCACTTTCCCGGTTGAAGTCACAAACGTGTCTCGGCACGGCCTGTGGTTGTCGGCCGGTCACGAGGAGCTGTTTCTGCCGTTCGAACACGTCCCTTGGTTTCGTGACGCCAGTTGTGAGAAGATATCGGCCGAGGAGCGGCCAACCCGCGACCATCTGTACTGGCCGCTTCTCGACATCGATTTATCTGTTGAATCGATTCGCAATCCCGCCGCTTTTCCCCTCGTTGCGAGGAGCCAGTCATGAGCGAACACACCTACAAGATGATCGAGTTGGTCGGATCTTCTCACACGAGCATCGAATCGGCGGTCCAGAATGCCATTGCCAAGGCTGAGATCAATGAGAGCAAGATGCGGTGGTTCGAGGTGATGGAAACCCGAGGCCACATCGAAAACGGCAAGATCGCCCACTGGCAGGTGCGGGTGAAAATCGGCGTCACGCTCGACGAGTGACGAGAAACCCCTACCCCGTCCTCCCCCCGCCCTTGGGCACCATCGGCACCACCATCAACCGCCGCCTGATTTTCATCGCCAGTAGCTCATCCCTGATCGCCAGCCGCCGGACTACCTTGAGCAGGTTCTTGTTCGCGGCAACCATGAGAGCCTCGCTTTCTTGCGGTTTTGGGCTCCTGCTATTTCTGCGCTAGTTCGAGTTGTTGGGGTTTCGTTCAATCGCCTTGAATTGGCCCGCTCCACGGGCTCAGGTACAGGCAAAAGCAAACATCTCGTTGCCGTGCTCGTCCCGCGACGATCGTGCAAAAGACCCGGCTATCCTTCCGATCCCGGGGGGTGAGGACGCCGGTTCGTTAACCGCCGGCATGCATCCGATCAACGAGTTATTGCGAATCCAGTGGAGAGTGTGCGTCGCCGGTAGCATCGGCAGGGGCCGCAGGGGCACCATTGCGATGTACTTGTCTCGAGGAGAGCCCTTATGACTCACGGAGTTAAAGATCGATGCGGAGGTTGGAGACGCCGGTGTGTCGGCCTGGTGTGCGGCCTGGTCTGGATCTGCCTCCCGGCCCAGTCCCACGCCATCTGCGGTCTCGATGCGGCAGCCTTCGATCAGGTTCGCGACGTCGCCGACCTCGACGCGCGGCAGGCGTGGGCGCAGCAGATTGCGCGGCAGGGGGGCGCGTCGTGCGTCGTCTGCCATCTGGCCGGCTTCGGTCCGCGGAATCAGTACGGAACCGCGATCAACATGCTGGTGACGGGTTTCGACCGGGACAATTCCCCCCGCAAGCGCGAGGCGGGGCGGCGGGTCAATGACATTCCGGCCGATCCGACGCTGCCCGACTCACCGACCTTCGGCGATCTGATCCGCCGCGGCCTCTTGCCTGCCGCCGATCTCGCGGCCAACCGGGCCGCGATCCAAAACCTTCCGGCCGATCCGCCCGAGAGGGTCACGGTCGAGCGGGCCCGCGAACTCGTGCGGCAGGCTCAGGATGAGTCGCCGTTCGAGATCCTCCAGCTCAGCCGGACGCCCGACGTGAGCCCGGAGGTGGCGACCGTGCTCGCCGAGTTCCGCGGCGAGATGCTGATCCTCGGCCTGCGGTCGCTCTCGCCGGAGGTCGCCCGGGCGCTCGCGAAAAGCCGGGCGGCCACCGTGTGGCTGCACTCGGTCACGGCGGTTACTCCCGAGGCGGCCGCGGCCATCGCGGAGGTGCCGGGCGATCTGGTGGTCTCCGGGCTGGTCAAACTCGAGTCCGTGCCGCTGGCGCGGAAACTGGCCCGGCGACCGGCGGCGTTGTCACTTCCGTATCTGCGAGAGATCAGCCCCGAGGTCGCCGCGGCGTTGGCGGAGACCCCCCGCGGCCTGACGCTAGCTGCCCTGACCGACGCATCGCCGGAGGTTCAGGCAGCGCTGGCCAAGACTGCCGCATCCCTCTCGCTGCCGAGCCTCGAGTCGCTGGACTCGTTGCCGCTCACTCGGAAACTCGCCGCCGGTTATTCATCGTCGGTCCTGCTCCCGGGCCTCCGGAAACTGTCCGTGGAGCAGGCGGAGGTAATCGCCACGGTGGAACGTCGATTCTTCCTGGGAGGCACCTTCCTGCCGCTCGCCGTGATGTCCGAGGAAGTCGCGACCGTATTCGCGAATAACCCGCTCGCGGGCCGGCTGACGCTCGGGGCCGGGCCGATCTCCGATTCGGCCTTCAAGAGCCTGGTCGATTCTCCCGTACGCATCGAGTTGCCAGACACGGCCTCGTTGAGTGACGAACAGGTGCGGATCATGGCCGCGGCGGTGGATCGCGTTCCGGGCGGCCCATTCGGGACGCGCTCGAAATTCAGCCTGCCGATGCTGACGACGCTCGACTCCGCCCTGCTGGCCGAGACGCTGCTGCGATCCTCGGACGGTCTTTCTGGGGTGACGAGTATCTCGCCCGCGGCGGCCGAGGCGCTGGGCCGGATTCCGGAAGCGGCGGCCGGCAAACCGGATGTCGGGTTCAACTTGCCAAGCCTCGAGGAACTCAGCCCCGAGACGGCCCGGCTGCTCATGAACCGGCGGTGGGCGGGGATCTCGCTGGGGGCCAGGGAGGCTGCGCCGGAGACCGTGCGGAGGATGGTGCGGCAAAGCTCCAACGTGTCGCTGGGCCTCACAGCCATCACGCCCGAAGTGGCTGCCGCGTTCGGCGAGATGGCCAGCGATACTGGGAACTTGGGAGGAGGCTTGCTGGCGTTTCCCCGACTGTCCGAACTTTCCCCGGAGGCGGCCCGGGCGCTGGTGACGGCGCTGAACCGTGGCGAGGAGGTGCCGACGTTTGGCGGGCTCAACAGGACGCCGCAGTTGTTCATCGGCGGCCGTGGATTGGCGGGCATCGCTCCGCCCTTGACCCCGGCACTGGCTCGTGAGCTGGCGCGGTATCGAGGCCGGCTCTCGATCGCCGGCCTGCGGGGGGAGCTTTCGCCGGAGGCGGCCGCCGCGCTGCAGGCGTATCGCGGCCCGTCCATCGATCTGTCCGGCCCCGCGATCGACAGGCTGTCACCCGAAACGGCGGCGGAACTGGCCAAGATCCCCGTGAAGCTCGACCTGCCGCTCCGGGTGCTCGACTCGGTGCCGTTGGCCAAGAAACTCGCCGGCCAAAGCAGTCTGTCGCTCAACGACCTGACCGTGCTCTCCGACGAAGCGGCCCAGGCACTGGCGCGGCACGAGCGTGACCTGTCCTTGAACGGCCTGACCACGCTCTCTGCCGAAGCCGCAAAGGCGCTCTCGCAGCACCAGGCCCTTGGCCTGCGGCTCAACGGCCTGACCACGCTCTCCGAAGAGGCGGCCAAGGCATTGGCGCAGTACAAGGGCTTCCTGTCGCTGAACGGCCTGACCAAGCTACCTGATGACGCGGCCCAGGCATTGGCGCAGTACCAGGGCAGCCTGTCCCTGAACGGCCTGACCACGTTGTCTGCCGACGCGGCCCAGGCCTTGGGGCAGCATCAGGGCGATTTGTCCCTCGCCGGCCTGACGAGGCTCTCGGCCGAGGCGGCCAAGGCCCTCGCTGCCGCCGATAAGTGGTCCGGCTTTCTTCCTCGGGTCACCGCGCTCGACTCCCTGGACGCGGTCGCCGTCGCCGAAGCCCTCGCCGCGAAGAAAGGCCCGCTGAATCTCCCCAGTCTTAGGAAAATCTCTCCCAAGACGCTCACGGCCCTGATCCAGAAGGGAAACGTCGAGATCCCGCTGATCGAGACGCTGGAGTTGATCCCCGAGCCAGACGGCAGCCCGATGGAAGACTTCTTGATCCCCGAGGGGTTCCAGCAGCGACAGAAGCGGTAACCGCCCCGGGGTCATCGAGATTCCCGTCGCGTCGTCCTCACGCAGGCCGAGACGGCGAGCCAGGATCGCGGCGACGGCCTCGTTGGAGCATTTCTTCTCCGGCGGCGCCGTCGCCTTCATCTGCAGGTCGTCGCCCAGCCGGCATGCGACTGGTCCCGCGAGGATCCCGTCACGACCTTCACCGTGAGGCGGGCTGAGGGGGCGTGTTCATGGCCATGGCCATCCTCAGGTTCTGTACGTGTTGGCGGAATCGCGGCGCCGCAAAAACCCGACGCGGTAGTTGCTCGCGGGAGATCGCACCGAAAAAATCGTCGCCTGCCAAAAACACAAGCCGCAGAACGACTTGCGTCTTCCTGCGGCTCGGTGCGGTCTCTTGCGAAAGAGGTATCAGCTCCCCGAGTAGGAACAGTTCGAATTGTGGTTTCCTCGGAAACTACCGCAAAGCCGGCTCGAACGTGACGTAAAAAGCGACGTACGCCCGAAGTGCGCAGGGACGGGCACCGCCCGGCAGGGAGCACGCTGGGGCTCGAGACCGCTTCCGTCACGGGTGCCTGTTCAGCACGGGCTTGCCAACAGAAACCTCTGCCCGATGAGCCGAGGACAATGCGTTTTCGGGAATCGCCAGCCCGTGGGCCGGCAACGACCGCGTCGTCCCGGGGTATTCCCGGGCTATCATGAGCGATATGCCACCCCTGGAATACTTTCCCGTCATCGACGTCGGCCCGCTCATGAAGGGGCTCGTGATCGGCGGCCTGGGCATCTTCCACGTCTTTCTCGCCCAGTTCGCCATCGGCGGGGGCATGCTGCTCTGCTACCTGCAGTGGCTCCACATGCGGGGTGCTTGCCGGCTGGCCCGCCGATTCGCCGACGACTACTTCAAGGTGCTCGTGCTCGTGAGCTTCGTGCTCGGCGCCGTTACGGGCGTGGCGATGTGGTTTACGAGCATTCAGGTCAGCCCCCGCACGATCGCCACAATGGTGCGGGAGTTCCACTGGGTGTGGGCCACCGAGTGGACGTTCTTCTGTCTGGAGGTCGTGGCCGGCTATCTCTTCTACCGCTACGGGCCGCGGCTCACCGACCCAGCGCGGCTGCAGCTGCTCCTGCTCTACTCGGGCGCATCGTGGATGAGCCTCTTCTGGATCAACGGGATCCTGTCCTGGCAGCTGACCCCCGGCGGATGGCTGGAGACACACGACGTGTGGGCCGGGTTTTTCAATCCCGGATTCCTGCCCTCGCTCATCTTTCGCACGATCTCCGCGGCGGCGATCGCTGCGCTGGCAGCCTGCGTGCTCGTCAATGCGGTGGGCGGCTTCACCCGTGAGGAGCGGCACGAACTGGTGGCCGTGTGCGCCCGGCCGCTGGTCGCCATGCTGGCGATGCCCTTGGTGGGGGCCTGGTATCTGGCGACCATGCCCGCCGACAGCCGCGGCTGGACGACGGGCGGAAGCGTGCCGATGACGCTGTTTCTCACGATGGCCGTCGGCAGTTCGACGCTCGTCGGCCTGTACGCCGTCGTGGCCATCCTGCGCCAGCGGCTGTACGTCAACGGCGCCACCGCCACGCTGCTGCTGGCGCTGGCGTTCGCCGCCACGGCCGGGGGCGAGTTCGTGCGCGAAGGCGTGCGGAAGCCGTTCACGATTCGTGAGTATCTTTACTCCAACTCGATCGCCCGCGACGGGATCGGGCAGCTCCGGCAGAGGGGCTGTGCCACCGACGACCCCTATCCGCTGCGGGATGCGGCGGCGTACCCCAACGCCCAGGTGGCCCTCGGCGCGAAGGTTTTTCGGGTCCAGTGCTCCGTGTGCCATACGCTCGAGGGCATGAACGCCGTGTGCGAGCTGGCGGCGACGTGGTCGATCGACCAGCGGCGGCTCAACATCGCGCAGCTCCAGCGGACGAAGCCCTTCATGCCGCCCTTCGCCGGCACGCCGGCGGAGGTCGAGGCGGTCGTGCAGCTGATTGGCTGGATCCGGGCCGGCAGGCCTCCGGCCTGGGAGGAGGCGCACGATGCCGCGGTGCTCGCGCAAATCGGTCGCTGGCTCGACGAGGCGGGCACGGGCCCTGGTGATGCGCGACTTGCCGCAACGGGGCCACTCCGATGAACGCGGCCCTCCCCTTCGGCCTGCCCGGTGCTACCGCCTTCTATCTCGTGCTCTACCTGTCGACCTTCGTGGTGCACATGGTGTTCATGCACTACGTGCTGGCCGGAGCGACGTATCTCGCCTGCGGGCGGCTGCTGGGAAAAGCCCGCTGTGCGGCCTGTGAGTGGCAGGGGATTCTGCTCGACTGGCTGCCATTCGCAACGGGGCTGGCGATCACGGCCGGAGTGGCGCCGTTGTTGTTCGTCCAGATGCTCTACGGCCGGGAGTTCGCCACAGCCAATCTGCTGCTGTCGCATCGCTGGATGGCGATCCTGCCGGTGCTGATCGTCTGCTTCTACCTGCTCTACCTGCAGAAATCGGCCTGGATCAGCAGGCGTCGGTGGGTCTGGCGGCCGGTCGTGGCCGTCGCCGTTTGCGCGGGGTTCCTGTTCATCGCCCTGAGTTGGACGGAAAATCACCTGCTCATGCTTGACCACGCGGCGTGGCCGCGGCTGTATGAATCCGGCGGCCTGCGGTACGAATCCCCCGGCCTCCTGCCGCGGCTGGCCGCCTGGTTTTTCCTGGCATTTCCAAGCCTGGCGATCGAGCTGGCATGGCAGGGCAGGCTCACCGGCGTCGGAATCCACGCCGTCCCGCAGCCCACCGCGGCGGTGGCGGGGCTGTCGCCGGTCAGACGGCTGGCCCTGACGGCCGGTGCCGGTTTGGTCGGTTGCTTGACCGCCGCGGTGCTCTACTGGTCGACGCTTCCGGCCGCCGTCCGGGACGCCGTGGCGGGGCCACTGGCCGGTCCGTGGCTGGCCATCCTCGGTGGGGCGGTGGTCGTGCAGGCAGCAGTCTGGTTCATCGCGGCGATCCGTGGCCTGCTGTCGTGGCCCCTGCTGGTCGCGGCGACCGCCGGCTGGATCGTCGGCCTCGTCGCCGTCGCGGTCGTTCGCGAAGCGATCCGCCTGACTGCCGTCGATCTCGCCGCGTCGGCCGTGTCCCATGCCGCGGCGCTACGGATCGGGGGATTGCCGGTATTCCTGGTGTTCGCGGTGCTCAACGCCGCCGCCATCGCCTGGTGCATCTACGTCGTCCGCGTGACGACACACCAGCCAATGAAGGACAAGGTCATCGATCGAGGTGTGTAGTCGGGACGAAGGCACCTCGCGACGAAACGCCGCGGAGCAGGCGAACGTCCCGCACGGGATTCAGACCCTCCCGCGGAGCATGCCGTGCCAATAGAGCCGCGGCAGCACCTGCGTCTTCAGGAGCCACATGCTGTAGCGCTCCTTCGACTGGTCGATGGGAAACGACTCCTTCGGCTTGTTGTCGTAGTCGAACTCGGCGAGCACCATCCGGCCATAGCCGGTCACCACCGGGCACGAGGTGTAGCCGTCATAGGCTGCATCGCACGGCTTCCCGTTCATGGCAGCGAGCAGGTTGTGCACGAGCACCGGGGCCTGCTTGCGGATCGCGGCACCGGTCTTCGAGGTGGGCAGGCCCGCCGCGTCGCCGAGGGCGAACACGTCGGGATATCTCGGGTGCCGCAGTGTGAGCTTGTCGGCCGCACACCAGCCCTGCTCGTTGGCGAGCGGGCTGCGCTTGATCACGTCGGGGGCACTCATCGGCGGCGTCACGTGGATCATGTCGTAGGGGACGACGCTCCGCTCGTGGGTGTCGAGGTGCTCGAGGACCGCCTCGCGAGCGTCGGGCCGCAGTTCGACGAGATTCTGGCGGAACCGAGCGTCGATGCCCTTCCGGGCCACGACCTGCTCGAGCGTCTTGCGATACTTCTCCACCGCGAAGATCGCCTTGGCTGGGGACGCGAACACGATCTGCGTGCGGTCGCGTACCCCCTGGCGACGAAAGGCGTCGTCAGCGAGATACATGATCTTCTGGGGCGCGCCGCCGCACTTCACGGCCGTGTTGGGCACGGTGAAGAGGGCCGTGCCCCCTTTGAAGCCGCGGATCGTCTCCCAGGTGTAGGCGACGTGCTCGAAGGAATAGTTGCTGCAGATGCCGCGGGTGCCGATGCCCTCGGCAAGGCCCGGGATCGCCGTCCAGTCGATCTGGATGCCGAGGGCGACGACGAGCCAGTCATACGTGAGCCGTCGGCCCGAGGCCGTGGCGACCGCCTTCTGGTCGGGCAGGATCTCGGTCACGCGGTCCCGGATCCAGTCGACCCCGGCGGGGATGAAGTCGGCCTCCAGTCGGCGGCTGGCCTCCGGCGAGAAGACGCCGGCCCCCACGAGTGTCCAGAGCGGCTGGTAGAAGTGGCTCTCGGACGGCTCTACGATCCCGATGTCGAGGCGGGCGGCGGCCCTCCGCAGCCGGGCGGCCACGGTGATTCCCGCGGTGCCGCCGCCAAGAATAAGGATGCGATGGTGGTCAGGCATGGTTGTGGTGCTCCGTTGGGATACCCCGAGTATATATCGACTCATCGCGATATTTTTGTTACTGTTGTGGCCCTGCCAAAAAAACTCATTGACACCTCGGAATATTCCGATATGATTCCCAGGCGTCGGGAGTTCCGGCGCGAGTTCAGGCCCCCCCACCCGCCACCGTCAGAGCCGTGGTCATGGTCGACCCGAAGCGTAAGTCCGCCCGTCTGCCGAAGCTCACGAGCCTCGAGAGCCTGAGGCAGGCGGCCGAATGCCTCAAGACCCTCGCCCATCCCCACCGGCTCCGCATCGTGCAGATGCTGCTCGGCGGCCGCTACACGGTGGGCGAACTGGCCGAGGCCTGCGAGATCCCGAGCCACATGGCTTCCGAGCACCTGCGGCTCATGCAGCGGTGTGGATTCCTCGACGTGGAGAAGGAGGGGCGGTGTGTCTACTACACGATCGCCGAACCCCATCTCGCCAGCATCATGTCCTGCATCGAGGCCCGGTTCGGCAGCCCGAAGTCTCAGCGAACCGGGGTATCCGCCTAGGCGTATCGCCGCTACGATTCCCGCCGCCCGTTTCAATAAAGTATCGTAATATCACGATACAACGACTCAACTCGATTCGTTTCTGACCCCACGGAGGATTGTTTCATGGTTGCCACGATTTCCCCGACGACGCTCGCCGATCTTCGCCGCAAGGGCGACAAGCTGACCCTCATCGACGTCCGCACGCCCGCCGAGTTCGGCGAGGTACATGTCGATTTCGCCCACAACATCCCGCTCGACCGGCTCGACACGAAGGCCGTGACGTCGCTCGCAGGCAGTGGTCCCGTGTACTTCGTCTGCAAGTCGGGCACCCGCAGTCAGAAGGCCTGCGAAAAGCTGCTTGCCGCGGGCATCAAGGACGTGGTCAGCGTCGAAGGGGGCACGGCCGCCTGTGAGGCCGCCGGCGTGCCGGTCATCCGGGGCCGCAAGGTGATGTCGCTCGAACGGCAGGTGCGGATCGCCGCCGGCGCGCTCGTCGCCATCGGGGCGGCACTTGCCGGCTTCGGGCCCGAAGCGCCGATGAACTGGCAAGCGATCGGTGCGGGGCTGGCCGGCTTCGTGGGCTGCGGCCTCGTGTTCGCCGGGATCACCGACACCTGCGGCATGGCGATGCTGATCGCCCGGATGCCGTGGAACCAGGCGTCGGGTGGGGCGTGCCGTACGGCCACGACCTGCTCCCGCGCCATCCTGCTCGGGCTCGTGCTCGGAGCGGCGTCCGGCACTGCGGTCGCCGAGCACACGAAGGACTCGCTCGACGTCGTGAAGCAGGCCGTTGCCCAGCAGAAAGCGGTGATCATCGACGTGCGCGAGCAGGACGAGTGGCAGCAGGGGCATCTGGCCGGGGCCGGCCTGCTTCCCTTGAGCGTGCTCGAGCGCGGCGTGCCCCCGCAGGAGCTCGCGAAGGTGCTGCCCAAGGACAAGGTCATCTACTGCTACTGCCTCGCGGGCGGCCGCTGCGCCGAGGCCGCCGCGATGCTCAAGCCGCTCGGGTACGACGTCCGGGCGATCAAGCCCGGCTATCCACAACTCGTGAAGGCCGGCTTCCCCGCCGTCGTCGGCAAGTGACGAGCCGGCTCCCCGTTCCGACATCATCACCGGAGACATCGCCATGAAGATCCAGCAGTATTACCTCGCATGCCTGTCGCACGCGTCGTACATGATCACCGACGAGAAGACGAAGACGGCCGCGGTCGTCGACCCGCAACGGGACATCGATCAATACCTGGCCGACGCTCAGGCCGGCGGATACACGATCAAGCACGTCTTTCTCACGCACTTCCACGCCGACTTCATCGCCGGCCACATCGAGCTGCGTGACAAGGCCGGGGCGACGATCCACCTCGGCCAGCGGGCGGAGGCGGAGTTCGAATGCGTCCACATGAAGGACGGTGACATCGTCGAGTTCGGTGACGTCAAGCTCGAGATCATGGAGACGCCGGGCCACACGCCGGAAGGCATCTCGATCCTCGTCTACGACCTGGCGAAGAGCCGCACCGAGCCGCTGGCCGTGCTCACCGGCGACACGCTGTTCATCGGCGACGTGGGCCGGCCCGACCTCCTGGCGAGCATCGGCGTGACCGCCGACGATCTGGCCGACATGCTCTACGACAGCATCACGAACAAGCTCGTGAAGCTGCCCGACGCCACGCTCGTTTATCCGGCCCACGGGGCGGGCAGCATGTGCGGCAAGAGCCTGTCGAAGGAGACGGTCTCCACGATCGGCGAGCAGAAGAAGTTCAACTACGCCCTCCAGCCGATGAGCCGCGAGGAGTTCAAGACGATCGTCACGGCCGACCAGCCGGAGGCGCCGGACTACTTCGTGCACGACGCGATCCTGAACCGCAAGGAGCGGGCGTCGCTCGGCACTGCGATGGAGAAGACACTCAAGCCCCTGTCGCTCGACGAGGTGCTCGCGCTCGGCAAGTCGGGCGGCCAGCTGCTCGACGTCCGCGATGGCATCGATTTCGAAGGCGGGCACCTGAAGGGATCCCTCAACATCGCCTTGAACGGCAAGTATGCAACCTGGGCGGGATCGATGCTCTCCCATGACAGGCCGATCGTGGTGATCGCGGAAGAAGGCGGCGAGGAAGAAGCTGTGATGCGGCTCGGCCGGATCGGCTTCGACAATGTGGCGGGCTACCTCGCCGGCGGCATGAACGCCCTCGCTACCCGCGACGATCTCGTGGAACGCACGGAGCGGATCACCGCGCCGGCCCTCGCCGAATGGCTCGCCGGGAAGCGGCCCGACGCCGGTGCCGCGCCGATCGTGGTCGATGTGCGGAGCGAGGCGGAGCATGCGGGGGGGCATATCGCGGGGAGCCTCAACATCCCGCTCACGCATCTCGACGAGCGGATCGGTGAGATCCCGGCCGGCCGACCCGTGGCCGTGCACTGTGAAGGAGGCTACCGCTCCGCGATCGCCGCGAGCCTGCTGCAGAAGCTGGGCCGCCGTGACGTGCACGACATGGTGGGCGGCTACAAGGCCTGGCTCGCGGCAAAACTCCCCGCATGATCGCCCCCATACTGGCTACCATCGACGCCGTCGCGGCCGCGACTCCCCCCGCGTGGGCGGCGTCGGTGGCGGCCGGTGGCCTCGTCGGCCTGTCGCTCGGCCTCACCGGTGGTGGCGGCGCGATCTTCGCCGTGCCGCTGCTCGTCTACTGGATCGGCGTCGACCCGCGGACGGGCGTGAGCATCTCGCTCGTCACGGTGGCGGCGACGGCGCTCTTTGGTGCAGTCGAGCGGTGGTGGTATGGACAGGTCGAAGTCCGCACGGGGCTGCTCTTCGCGGCGGCGGGGATGCTGACCGCTCCGGCCGGCAGCTGGCTCGGCGGGCAGGTGCCGCCGCAGACGCTCATGGCCGCGTTCGCCGGCCTTATGCTGCTGATCGCCACCAGGATGTGGCACAAGGCGGCGGATCGGACCGAGCGGGCTGCGGCCGGCGTGTTTGCCGCGGGCGTCGGCCCGACGTGCAGTCGCGATGCCGAGGGCCGGCTGCGGATGACCACTCGCTGCTTCGTGCTCCTCACGCTCGTGGGACTCGTGGTCGGGCTGCTCTCGGGTCTGTTCGGTGTGGGGGGCGGGTTCCTCATCGTGCCGGCACTCGTCGCCTTCGCCACGATGGACGTGTTTCGCGCGGTCGGCACGTCGCTCTTCGTGATGACGCTCGTGGGTGCCGCGGCAGTGGCCGCCCAGGTGGCTGCCGGTCGCAGCATTCCGCTCGACATCGCCGGCAGCTTCGTTGGGGGCGGTGTCCCCGCCCTGTTCGTCGGCTCGTGGATCGGCCGCCGGATCGGCGGCCCGACGCTCGCCCGCGTGTTCGCCGTGGCGATCGTCATCGTCGCGGCCTTCATCATCTTCAAGACGTTCCTTCGCTTCTGATCGCCTCGTATCCCCAGGAGAGATCACTGATGAGTCCTCTGCATCGCCGCCTCCCATTCGTACTCCTCGCTGTTGTCTGTGCCTCGCTCGTCATGTCTTCGTCTCCCGCGGCGGAGCCGGGCGCTGGGCTGCCATCCCTCCAGTTTCCGCAGATCGAAAAGTATGGTTCGGTCGTCGCGCTGCCGGACGCCGGCGAGCGGATCCGAAGCGGAGGAAAGATCTACTTCGATACAACGGCGGCGGCGCCGGCCGGCAAGCCGAATCGGGGACTTGAAAGTGCAGCCCGCCTGGTCAACCTCCATGCCCTCGAGGGCCTGTCGGGTCCACGGCCCCGGATTGCCGTGATTCTCCATTTCAACGCGACCGCGGCGGCGCTGCAGGACGACGCCCATGAGAAGTCCCCAGCCGGCGGCTCCAATCCGAACCGCGAACTGGTCGAAAAACTGATTGGCAACGGTGTGGAAGTGTGGGTGTGCGGCCAGTCTGTCATTCGTGGTGGCAATCCGCTGTCGGACGTGCTGCCCGGCATCCGCATCGCGCAGTCCGCCATGACGTTCAACATCAACCGCCCCGCCGACGGCTGGACCGCGATCGGCGTCTACTGACTGGAAGCCAAATGCCGACAAGCCGGGGGCTACGACACGCGATCGTGCTGGCAACGCTGATTGCCGGATCGCCGGCCCGCGGTCAGGAGCTTCAGGAGCTCGATACGGACCGCGATGCATTCACACCCGCCACACGCCCTGTGGCGGTGGGCCACCGCGATCGAGCGTGATCATCGAGGCGTTCACACCGCTCTCGGGTGATGTGTGGGGCACGGAGCCGGCGATCACCTATGCGTTAGGCTGGGAGTTGCCGCGCGCATGGCGGCTGGACGCCGCGATCCGCTACGTGCTTGCCGACAGCGCGGAGGAGCTCTTCGACAAGTGGTTGCCCTCGGCCGTGCTCCGCATGCCGGTCACCGAACGCTGGGAGGCTCACGCCGAATGGTTCGGCAGTTGGACCGACGGCCTCGAGGACGAGAGGGTGCGGCCGTTCGTGGGGCCCGGCACGCACTTCATGATCACGCCCAACCTCGAGATCGGCTGCCGCAGGGGCTGGGGCCTCACTCAGGATGCGGCGGCGTACTTCGTGGACTCTGGCCTTGGGTGGCGGTTCTGAAGTTCGCCGCCCCCCCGGCATGGATGCGACGCAATCCGTGCCGGCCGTGCCCGCACGACTCCCGGTTGGCGTGGAGCCCCAGACGTCGCCATGGACTCGACAGTTGGCCGGCAAGCTCCCCGAGTAGGATCGAGAACAACAAGCTTTTTCCGCAGGAATGAGCGGATGTTTGGCCGAGGGCGACGCAGAATCCGACGCACCCGGGACTTCGCAGGAGGCCGCATTAGGCCGCAGCGGGCGGGTATCGCCCACTTCCTGGGATCGAAACAGTTAGGATAGCAGTGGGCTAAGACAGGTGCGGAGAATCTCGTATGCGAACCTACACGGCAGTCATCGAGCGGTGCCCTGACACGCGCCTCTATGTTGGATACGTTCCCGGCCTTCCCGGCGCGCATTCCCAAGGCGCAACGATTGAAGAACTGAATCGGAATCTGGCCGAAGTCATCGAGATGCTGCTTCAGGATGGCGAGCCGGCCCTGGAATCCGAGTTCATCGGAACCCAGACGGTTCAGGTGGGCTAAGCAGTGGCGAAACGCAAGTTGCCGATTCTCAAGCCGGCGGAAGTCGTGACGAGACTCGTTTCGCTGGGCTTTGAAGAGGTTCGTCAAAAAGGGTCGCACAAGCAGTTCCGTCACGCGGACGGCCGCTGCACGACGGTTCCGTTTCACAAGGGACGTGACGTTTCCCCGATCCTGTTGCGGCAGATTGCCCGCGACATTCAGATCACCGCCGAGGAACTCGTCGATGCCTGACAGGCGCCGCACAGAGGTCGTGTGCTATCGCAGTCTGCGGGTTCGCATGAGCGGGCGAGTAGTGGCCGCGATGGCGGCTCCTTAACCGTCTAGGATCGACCGTCCGCTGTCGTCGTTGCTGCTCCATGCGAGCCGGCGCGACGCCCTGCGAAGAAAGCTCCCCGAGTAAGACTGGCAAAAACCAGTTGTGTCCGCGGGAATGAGCGGATTTGTGGGCGATGGCGACGCAGAATCCGACGCACGCGAAAGTTCGCAGGACGTCGCAGGAAGCCGTCTGGCTTTTTGGATCTTGCGTTCACGTGCATCGGAATCGCGAATAAGTGCGTTTCCCGAATGGGCAGCCCGCTTATTTCGCTTTCTCATGCCCCCGATTGACCAATGGCCAAGGGGGTTGTGTCGGCTGACGGTGACCGGCGTTTTCACCTTGCCGTCGGTTTGCCGGTGGCCCTGTCGCTTCCAATAAACCCGGCTTAGGCTACGAACGTCTACCCGCGAACATCACCGACACGACCATCCAGTCTGATGCGTGGAGAAGTGCGAGAAACGAAAATGAAACGATGGATCATGTCGCTGGGTGTATTCGTCATAGCGACCAGCTCCGTGCCGGCCGCGGAGAATGCCCGTCCAAATATTGTGGTGATCCTGGCCGATGACCTCGGGTTCTCGGAATTGGGTTGCTACGGGTCGGACATCGCCACGCCGAACCTCGACCGGCTTGCAGCCAACGGGTTACGGTTCACCCAGTTCTACAACACCGCGCGTTGCTGGCCGACGCGCAGCGCGTTGATGACCGGCTATTACCCGCAGCAGATTCGAATGGATCCGCCCAGAGGAAAGCTGCCGGAGTGGACGCGCACGTTGCCACAACGGCTCAAGCCGGCGGGGTACAGGTGTTACCACTCCGGCAAGTGGCACGTCTCCGGTGCATCGAACCCACGAACCGCCGCCGGATTTGACCGTTCCTATGAAATCGAGGGCGGGCAGAACAATTACTTCAAGGCATCCGATGTCATCGAGGATGGTAGGCAATTATCCAAGCAGCCGGATTTCTACGTAACGATCGGCGCTGCGGACCATGCGATACGCTGTCTGAAGGAGCACGCTGAAAAATATTCCGGCCAACCGTTCTTCGAATACCTGGCGTTCACCGCGCCTCACTTTCCCTTGCATGCTTTGCCGGAGGACATAGCCCGGTACAAGGACCGCTACCTGAACGGCTGGGATCAGGTGCGTGAGGAACGTTGGCAGAATCTGCGGCGGATGGGCATCGTCACGTGCGAACTGTCCCCGCTGGAGACAGCCTTCACGCCGCGCTATTTCACGCCACAGGTTTTGCAGACGCTCGGCCCCGGCGAGATTCGACATCCGGTTCCGTGGGCGCACTTGACCGACGAACAGAAACAATTCCAAGCCATGAAGATGGCGATCCAAGCGGCGATGATCGACCGGATGGATCGTGAGATCGGCCGCGTGTTCGACCAGATCCGAGCCATGGGCGCGTGGGACAACACGATCATCTTGTTCCTGTCGGACAACGGATCTGACGCCACGATCATGGTGCGAGGCGGGGGACATGAGCGCGCCGTCGCACCCGGTTCCGAGAAGTCCTACCTGTGCCTCGGACCAGGCTGGGCGAGCGCCGGCAACACTCCGTTCCGGCGGCACAAGATCTGGACGCACGAAGGCGGGGTTTCCACGCCGTTGATCGTGCACTGGCCCAAGGGCATCACCGCCAAGGGCGAACTGCGTCACGACGTTGGCCACGTCGTTGATGTGGTGCCGACGCTGCTCGACGTGGCCGGCATCACACCGGCATTGGCGGACGGTGCGCCGCCGTTTCCGGGGCGCAGCCTGGCGCCGGCCCTTGCCGAGAATAACAGCGTGATCCGCGACTACGTTTTCTTTGAGCACGAAGGCAGCCGTGCGTTGCGGATGGGCAACTACAAACTCGTTTCCGCCGTAGAGGACAAGAACGTCTGGGAGTTGTACGACCTTGCGACGGACCGTGGCGAGCAACGCAATCTCGCCGTCGCCCAACCGGAGCGTGTCCGCGAGATGGTGGCACGCTGGCAGGAGTTAAAGAAACAATTCACCCGTGATGCTGGCTAAAGGCCCCGGGTTCGCGGTCATGGCCACCCTAAAATCCCGTAAGTGTTCGCAGAATCGAGGCGACGCAAAATCCGACGCAGAATCCGACGCACGGTCTGCTCGCAGGGGGCCGCAGGAGGTCGCAGGAGGTCGCACCGAAAAATTCGCCGCCTGCCAAAAACACAAGCCGCAGAACGACTTGCGTCTTCCTGCGGCCTGGTGCGGTCTCTTGCGGCCACTTTCAAAAAGGGCCGTAGCTCCCCGAGTAGGATTCGAACCTACAACCTAGCGGTTAACAGCCGCTCGCTCTACCGTTGAGCTATCGGGGATCGTGACGAGTTCACGGCCTTGGAAAATACACGATTTCCGCCGCCAATGCGATGCCCGCTCGCCAGGCTCATGCCTCCTCCGGGGAGCGGGTTTTTTCCAGCACGACCCGGTTGCCCTTGGCGTTGTACTCGATGCGGGTCATGAACGACCGCATCAGCATCACGCCCCGGCCACTCGGCACCTCGAGCCGATCGTCCTGCGTGCAGTCGGGGACCAGAGCCGGGTCGAACCCCGGACCCTCGTCAGCGATGTCGATGCGGAACAGGTCGCGAGACACCTCGCAGATGACGTGCACCCGCTTGCGCGGATCGAGACGGTTGCCATGCAGAATCGCGTTGACGATCGCTTCCTCCGCGGCGAGATGGATGCCGAACTTGTCGGTCGCCGACCAGCCCTGCCGGTCGAGTTCGCCGAGCAGTTCTTCCATGATCAGTCGGTTGGCTCCCCGCTCGCTGGGCAGATCCAGTTCGCGCCGCCACTCGGCTGCAGCATCGTTTTTCATGTCGCATCGCCGCCACGGTCCGACCAAACGGGGCCGGCGTCGCGGCCATCGAGATTCCGTTCAGAAGGCCGCTACCGCCTCGGCCTCCTCGCCCCGGATGTCGAAGACCTTGTTGAGCTTCGTGATCTGAAAAACCTCGAGGATCTCCGGCCGGATGTTGCTCAACTTGAGCCGGCCCTGGTGCGCCTTCACCTTGCGGTCGAGCGTGATCAATTTGCCCAGCGCGGCGCTGGAGAGAAACTCGACGTTCGTGAAATTCAGGACGATGCTTCGGCGATTGTCCTGCTCCACGAGCGCGAACAGATCGGCCCCCAGTTCCTGGATGCCGGCCTCGTCGAGGATTTTCTTGTCGTGGAAACTCACGATCGTCACGTCGCCAGCCTTGGAGACGTCGATCCGCCGATACGCTGCCATGCCGCCCCTCGGGATGCGTTAGAAGCCCCGGGATGGCCCGGGAAAAGCAGCCTAGCCGGTCGGATGCGCAATTGCCACGCTTGCCAGCCACCTCCGTCGTTCAGCCCGTCATCCGGCCGGAATGCCAGCCCTCCCGACGGCCGCCGTCGCCCCGAAAGCCTTCGGGGAGACCGAACAAGTCCGGGTCGTGGCACAGGTTTTGGCGGCGCGTTCCCTGCCATTCTGACAGCGGATCGAGGGTTGCTGGAGAGGGTCAGGAAGGGCAAGAAATGCGGCAAACGGCGGTTTTTCCCTGTCCGGCCGGGCGTGAGTGGCTTGTGGCGCGCCAGTTGCTCCCGTGTGTCGGGGCCGGTCCTTGCTCGTCGCGTCCTTTGGCAGTCCACTGTCGGGGATCGAGGCCTTCACGGAGCGAGCATGACGCGCACATGACGCGACATGGTCGCTCTGGACGCCCAGGGCCGGCCAAGGAGGCCGCCGGGGCCGGGAATGTCTGCATTGAAGAGTTCGTCACTGAAAGGAAACCGCATGTCAGTCGCAGTCGCCAAGTCGTCGAAGAAGAAGGCAAGCCTGATGCCGCTCGGGGACCGGGTGGTCGTGGAACGTGAGGAAGGCGAGCAGAAGACGGCGGGCGGGATCGTGCTGCCTGACTCGGCCAAGGACAAGCCAGCCCGCGGCACGGTCGTGAGCGTGGGCGAGGGCAAACTCGACGACAAGGGTCACCGGCATCCTCTCCAGGTGAAGCCCGGCGACCGCGTGGTGTTCACCAGCTACGCCGGCGAGCCTTTCAAGATCGGTGACGACGAGCTCCTCCTCATGCGGGAGGACGACATCCTGGCGATCCTCGGCTGAACAACCGAACCAGCGGTCGGGCAGCCGGTGCGGCTGGCCCGCCCACATTCCCCGGCAGAACATTTCCCCTCCAGAGGAGCAGATAGTCATGGCCAAGATGATGGTGTTCGATCAGGAAGCTCGCGAGGCGATGCGGCGCGGCGTCGCCAAACTCGCCCGTGCCGTCAAGGTGACCCTCGGCCCCAAGGGCCGCAACGTGATCCTCCAGAAGAGCTTCGGCTCCCCGACGGTCACCAAGGACGGCGTCACCGTCGCCAAGGAGATCGACCTCGAGGACGTCTACGAGAACATGGGCGCCCGCATGGTGCGCGAGGTGGCCAGCAAGACCAGCGACGTGGCCGGTGACGGCACCACCACGGCCACCGTGCTCGCCGAGGCGGTGTTCAACGAGGGCCTGCGGGCCGTCGTCGCCGGCTGCAACCCGGTGCAGATGAAGGCCGGCATCGAGAAGGCGGTCGCCGCCATCGCTGCCAAGCTCAAGGACATGGCGATCCCCGTGAAGGGCAAGAAGGAGATGGCCCAGGTCGCCTCGATCGCCGCCAACAACGACGGCGAGATCGGCGACCTGCTCGCCGAGGCCATGGACAAGGTGGGCAAGGACGGCGTGATCACGGTCGACGAGGGGAAGAGCCTGAAGACGGAGATCGAGTTCGTCGAGGGCATGCAGTTCGACCGCGGCTACCTGTCGCCGTACTTCGTCACCAACCCGCAGCAGATGCAGTGCGTCCTCGAGGACTGCTACATCCTCGTCTTCGAGAAGAAGATCTCCAGCGTCAAGGACATCGTCCCGCTGCTCGAGGCGGTGGTGAACGCGGGCAAGCCGCTGCTCATCGTCTCCGAGGAGGTGGACGGCGAAGCGCTGGCCACGCTGGTCATCAACCGGCTGCGCGGCACGTTCCAGGTGTGCGCCGTCAAGGCTCCCGGCTACGGCGACCGCCGCAAGGCGATGCTCGAGGACATCGCGATCCTCACCGGCGCCACGGCGGTGTTCGAAAACCTGGGAATGAAGCTGGAGAACCTCGGCCTCGCCGAGCTCGGCCGGGCCAAGAAGGTGATCGTCGACAAGGACAACACGACGGTCATCGAAGGCGCCGGCAAGTCGAGCGAGATCAAGGCCCGGATCGAGCAGATCCGGCGCGAGATCGAGCTCGCAACCAGCGACTATGATCGCGAGAAGCTCGAGGAGCGGCTGGCCAAGCTCGCCGGTGGCGTCGCCAAGATCAACGTCGGGGCGGCGACCGAGAGCGAGATGAAGGAGAAGAAGGCCCGCGTCGAGGACGCGCTGCACGCCACGCGGGCGGCCGTCGAGGAGGGGATCCTGCCGGGTGGCGGCGTGGCCCTGCTCCGGGCCAGCTCGCAGGTTCAGCCCAAGGGCCTCTCCGAGGACGAGACCGTGGGCTTCAACATCGTCGTCCGGGCCGCCCGGGCGCCGCTGACGATGATCGCGTCGAACGCCGGGCAGGACGGCTCGATCGTCTGCGAGAAGGTGCTCGGAGGGAGCGGCAACTTCGGCTACAACGCGGCCTCGAACGAGTTCGAGGACCTCGTCAAGGCCGGCGTCATCGACCCGGCCAAGGTGACGCGGACGGCGCTGCAAAACGCCACGAGCGTCTCCACGCTCCTGCTGACGAGCGACGCCCTGATCGCCGAGAAGCCGAAGGATCAGAAGGCCAAGGCGGGTGCCGGCGGCCACGGCGGCGACTACGACATGTATTGATCCAGCCCGGCCGAAGGGCCGTGGCGATTGCACGGAAAGCCGGGGTGGCCATCGCCGCCCCGGCTTTCTCCGTTTCCGGGGCAGCGCCGGATTCAGAACGGGTTGGGCACGAACGGGCCGCCGCGGCACGCCTTGAGATGCGCAAGCGCCGCCACCTGGCCGGTCGTCTCGAGGGCGTCGCGAAACACCGGGTCGTGAAAGCCCTCGATGTCGATGCTCCCACGCCAGCCGGCGAGCCGGAGGATGTCGAACACCTCGCGCCAGTCGGTCTCACCCCGGCCGGGAAAGCGGTGCTGGACGTAGGACACGCCCCCGCGGATGCCGTGCTCGCGGATCACGTCGCGGCGCAGCATCGCGTCCTTGCCGTGGATGTGCCAGATCCGGGCGGCGTATTTCCGCAGCTGGGGCAGGGGATCGACGAAGCTCACGATCTGGTGGCAGGGCTCCCACTGGAGGCCGATCGCGGGGCTCTCCAGCGCGGCGAACATCTCGTCCCAGGCCCGCGGGGCGTGGGCGATGTTCCAGTCGCCATGCTCCCAGGTGCCGCGCTTCTCGCAGTTCTCGAACGCCAGTCGCACGCCTCGATCCTCGGCCCGCCGAGCGAGCGGGCCGAACACGGCGGCGAACCGGGAAAACGAGTCCGGCACCGGCCGGCCCGGAATCCGCCCCGCGAAGCCGGCGACGACGTCGCAGCCGAACGCCGGCGCCGCGTCGATGAGGGTCTCCCAGTCGGCGACCGTCTCCGGGCTCGTCAGCGGATTGCCGTAGACGCCGATGGCGCTGACGCGGCACGCCGGATCGGCGGCGGTGACGGCGTGGGCGTCGAGCGCGCCCCGCACCGCGGCCGCCAGCCCGGCCACATCGAAGTCACCGACGCGAGCCCCGAAGCTGATCTGGAACGACTCGAAGCCCTGGGGCAGAAGCTGGCCGATGACCGCGGCCGTGCGGTCGTGCGCGGGGACGACCGTGCCGATGCGGATGTCGCCATGGCCGATCATGGTGCAGACCGGCGGGCAGTCTGCCCGGGTGGCCGGGTGCCGGTCATGACGAGCCGGTCGAGCGGCACGAAGGCCGGGGCGCCGGGCTGACCGGTGGTGGGTCCGCCGCAGCCGGGGGCGCGGAGCCGGCGCACGGTCATCCGCACGAGCCAGACCGCGGCCCCGACGGCGACGGCGATGACGATCGCATCCTGCATGCCCGCCCCTCCGCTCACCATCCCAGCCGGGTGCCGACCTGGTAGACCACGAACGCGGCCAGCCAGGCGAGCCCTGTCATGTACACGAACGTCACGACCGGCCAGATCCGGCTCCCAGTCTCGCGGCCGATGATGACCAGCGTGCTCGCGCACTGAGCGCAGAGCGCAAAGAATACCATGACCGACAGGGCCACCGGCAACGTGAACACGGGCCGGGAGGTGCCGTCCCAGGTCGCCGCCCGCAGCCGGCGGACGAGCGCCGTGCGGCCCTCGTCCGCGCCCGGATCGACGTCGCCGAGGTTGTAGATCACCCCCAGCGTGCCGAGCACCACCTCGCGGGCCGGGAAACTCGCGATCGCGGCACAGCCCAGCCGCCAGTCCCAGCCCAGCGGCCGCACCACCGGCTCGACGAACCTCCCCGCCCGACCCAGAACACTCTGCCGCTGCGCCGCGCCGCGGCGGGCGGCGTCGAGACCCTCCGGCGTGTCGAGCGCCGCGAGGTCGGCCGCGGCTGCGGCCCGCTCCGGCTCCACGAGCCCCGCGTCCGCAGCCCGTTCCCGGAGCACAGTCCGCGCGGTCTCGACCTCGGCGGTGATGGCGGCCTCGTCGCGGGGATACCACTGCAGTGCCCAGACGACGACGCTCACCGCGAGGATCGCCGTGCCGGCGTTCGCCAGGAACGACCAGGCCGCCTCCCGGGCCCGCTCGAGCACCACCGCCGGCTGCGGCCAGCGCCAGCCGGGGAGTTCCATCACGAAGGCCTCGGACCGCCCGCGGAGCACGGTCCGCGACAGCAGGAAGGAGACGGCGGCCGCGACGGCGACGCCGAGGGCGTAGAGCCCCGCGAGGACGACGGCCGGGAGCCGCAGCCAGGAAACACCGACGGGCACGTCGGGCACGAACGCGCCGCAGAACAGCAGGTAGACCGGCAGCCGTGCCGAGCAGCTCATCAGCGGCGCCACGAGGATCGTCAGCAGCCGCTCCCGCGGGCTGGCGATCGTCCGCGCCGCCATGATCCCGGGAATGGCGCAGGCGAACGACGACAGCAGGGGAATGAACGACCGGCCGCCGAGACCGCAGCCGACGAGCAGCCGGTCCATGAGAAACGCCGCCCGGGCCAGGTAGCCGCAGCCCTCGAGGATCGCGATGCAGATGAAGAGCAGGGCGATCTGCGGCACGAAGACCACGACGCCGCCGATGCCGGCGAGGATGCCGTCCACGACGAGCGCCCGCACCGCCCCCTCGGGAAGCAGGTTCTCCGCCCAGGCCGCCACGGCGTCGACGCCCGCCGAGACGAGGTCCATGAGCGGCGCGGCGAGCCAGAAGATCGAGCTGAAGACCGCGAGCATGACGACGGCGAAGACGAGCGTGCCCCAGAGGCGGTGCGTGAGCAGGGCGTCGATCCGCTCGGCGAGGTCGCGGCCGGGCCGCGGCGCGCGCCTGACGACGTCGGCGAGAACGGCGTCGATCCAGGCGTAGCGGGCGATCGCCTCACGATTGGCCGGCGGCTGGCCGGGATCGGCGGCCGCGAGATGCGCGGCAAGGTCGGGCGCGGGAGGCGGGGCCGGCGGGGAGACGAGCTGGTCGCGCAGCGCCGCGATGCCGTGGCCGCCGGGCGCGGCCACGGGCAGCACCGGGCAGCCGAGCCGGCGGGAGAGTGCCGCGGCGTCGATCGTCACACCGCGGGCCGTGGCGACGTCGCTCATCGTCAGGGCCACGATCGTCGGCAGGCCGAGGCCGAGCGCCTGGCTGGCGAGGTACAGGTTGCGGTCGAGGTTCGTGGCATCGACGACGGCCACGACGCAGGCGGGCGCTGGCACGCCCGGCATCCGTCCATGGAGCACGTCCACGGTGACCTGCTCGTCGGGGCTTTGGGGAACGAGGCTGTAGGTGCCCGGCAGGTCGACAAGCTCGACCGTGCGGCCGGCGTGCATGAAGCGTCCAAGCTTCTCCTCGACCGTCACGCCGGGATAGTTGCCGACCCGGGCGGGGATCCCCGCCAACGCACTGAAGAGCGTGCTCTTGCCCGTGTTCGGGTTGCCGAGCAGAACGGCGGTCAGCCGGGCCTGGTTCGCGTCGGTGCCGGAAGCGGAATGCATGGTTGCCTGTGGCCGGGCCGTCGTGCCCCGGGGTCCGGTCACGGTGCCGCGACGGCGACGCGGGCGGCGTCACTGCGGCGCAGCGACAGCCGATAGCCGCGGACCTCGAGTTCCAGCGGATCCCCCAGCGGCGCGTGGGCGACCACCCGCACGCTCGCCCCCGGCGTGAGTCCCATTTCGAGGAGCCGGAGGGCTGTCGCGTCGCCCCCGTTCACCGCAGTGATGCGGGCCGAGCGGCCGACCGCGATGCGATCGAGGCATCCAGGGTGCGCATCCATTGCCGAAGAAAGCATGGCAGGAAAAGTCCTGAGAATGATTCTCAACTGCGATCTCTGAGGAGCAGTGTAGAACCTGTGGGACGGCGGAGCAAAGCCAGCGACGTGCCCGGCTGGCTTTTCGTAACGCGTGCCGGTGACCGACCGATGCAAACCCACGGATTGTTCATCGCCGGAACCGACACCGACGTGGGAAAAACGCGGGTCGCGGCGGCGCTGGCCCGCGAACTGACCGCGGCCGGAAGACGGGTGGGCGTCTACAAGCCCGTGGCCAGTGGCTGGAACGGGGCCGCCAGCTCCGATGCGGCTGCTCTCTGGGAGGCTGCCGGTCGGCCGGGGACGCTCGCGGCGGTCTGTCCGCAGGTGTTCCGGGCGGCCCTCTCCCCGCCGCGGGCGGCGGCGCTGGAGGGCCGCTGCGTCGATGAGCAACTCGTGCGCGCGGGTTTTTCGACGGCGGCGGCGAACCGCGATATCGTCGTCGTCGAGGGAGCGGGAGGGCTGTTTTCGCCGCTCAGCGAACGGTGGCTCAACGTCGATCTCGCCTGCCTGCTCGGGCTGCCCGTCGTGATCGTGGACTCCGCCCGACTGGGGGCGATCGGCAGGACGCTGGCCACGGCCCGCGCGGCGCGGGCTGCCGGCGCGACCGTCGTTGCCGTGGTGCTCTCGCAGGTCGCGCCGCCGCATGGCTGCGCCGACGATCCGGCGGGCGACGAGCGGATCGCCCGCGACAGCGCCGCCGACATCGAGCGGCTGCTGGCGCGGGTGCCGGTCGCGAGGCTGCGACACGAGGCACCACGAGTCGAGCCGGCCATCGACTGGTGGGCCCGGAGCGAACTCGTCGGCCGATCGTGATCCCGTCGTCGCTGGCGTCGGGGGAGCCGCCGGACCAAACAGACTTGAACACCCTGTAAAATCTAGCTATAATAGCCTTGTAGTGATCCGATGGTCCCATCGTCGAGATGGCGGTCCGAGAGTTTTTCATGCACCGCACGAGCATCACCGAAGCGAAGAACAACCTGAGCGCCCTTATCGACCGGGTGCGACGGGGTGAGAGCGTGCTGATCTGCGACCGCAACCGGCCGGTGGCACGACTGCAGCCGATCGGCGCCGGCACCGACATCGGGACTGATGCGCCGTGGCTCCAGGGCCTCATTCGAGATGGCCTGTTGGCACCGGCCGCCAGACGACTTTCGCCACGGAGTCTCCCTCGACCCGTGAAGCCGGCCAAGGCGACAAGCATCGTCGCGGCGCTGCAGGCCGACCGGGACGAGTAGCCGCGATGCGCTATTGGGATGCATCGGCCATCGTCCCGCTGCTCGTTCATGAGCCGCGATCCGCCGAGGTTCAGGCCGCCTTGGCCGAGGATGCCGGGGTCGTGACCTGGTGGGGGACGCGGATCGAGTGCGTTTCGGCGATCGCCAGGCTCGAGCGGGCAGCGGCCTTGACCCCGCGCCAGGCGGCGGAAGCGATCGAACTGGTGCGTGCGCTTGCCGGCGGGTGGCATGAGATCCTTCCCGTGGAACCGGTCCGGGAGACCGCGTGCCGCCTGCTGCGGGTGCATGCGATTCGCGCGGCCGACGCGATGCAGCTCGCAGCCGCGACGGTCATGGCCGCCGGCCGGCCTGCCGAGGTGTGGTTTCTGGCATTCGACGACCGGCTGCGGCTGGCTGCGGGCCGCGAGGGGTTCCGCGTCGGTCCCTGACAAGACGGTCAGACTGCTGGCTGGGTAGCGGCTCACGATCCAAGCGGACGACGGTCGCCGCCGCACACTGGGCGGTGCTTGCCTACCCCGGGCGGCCGCCGCCGGCGGCGCGCTGGTCGATCGCCAGTCGCATGGTCACGCTCCAGCGGCCGGTCGCGTCGGGTGTGACGATCCAGTGCGGCATGACCACCACCGACTGATGGACCAGTTCGAAGCCCCCCTCCGACTGGCTCACGGAACGGATCGGAAACGTCCACATGCCCCCCGAGCCCCCCGTTGAAGGCACGGCGCACTCGAGGAGCACGTCGATGCCGAGCCAGCCGTCCACGAGGCCCAGCCGCGTCGTGCCGGGCAGGTCGAGCGCGTGGCCGAGGTCGCCGAGCGCCGTGCCGTGGCCGTCGTGGAAAAACCTGCCCGCGGCGTTCGCCGGCATGCCCGCGAAGTTGAACTCCACGGCCAGGTGCTGGCGGAAGTCGGCGGGCAGGCCGGAGAGGACATAGGCGATGTCGAGCCCCTGCCCGCCGCGGGCGACCGTGATCGTCTTCTGGAGGCGAAACGGAATGCCCCAGGCGTTGCCAGCGCGGGCCAGCGCCAGGGCGACCCGGTCGGGGTCGCGGCGGAGCGTGGCCGTGTAGCTGCCGGCGGCGAAGTCACCCCGCTCCGCGGCCGCCCCGTCGGCGACGTCGGCGGCAGTCGCGGCCACGTCCCAGAAATGATCGACGAGGCTCTTGCGCCGGGACACGTCGTAGCGGACCATCCGCTCCAGCCCCTCGTGCTTGAACTTCGCCGGCTGCGACTCGTCGACGATGCTCCGCGCAGCCCCCGGGCCGGCGATGACCTGCGCGTGGTAGGCCTCGGGGCGGCGATCGAGCGTGGCGAGGAGGTTGTGCCGGGAGGTGCGCAGATCGAGTTCGTAGAGGATGCCGCCACGGGCCGGTGCGATCCAGGCTTCGAGGGCGTCGCTGCCGATCCGGATCTCGTCGTGGCCGTCGAAGTCGAAGTCGGCTGTCGTCGTCTCGATCCACGGCGCTGTTCGGCCCTCGGCCCGGTCGGCGGCGACGTCGGCCGCGATCAGTTCCGCGAACACGGCGTTGCGCAGGTGGGGCAGGTAGATGCCGCCGAAGGCGCCGTGCCAGTAGGCACAGTTGCACTGCCCGCGATACAGGGCCCGCTCGGCCTCGGCGAGCGGGCCGGCCCCGGCGCTGCCGGCGTCGCTGAGCCGGGCGAGCCGCGTGCTCACCGCCATCATCCGGGCATACATCTCGTTGGCCTCGGGATAGCGGCGCCGAAAGTTCCGCCACGAACCGCCGCGCAGGAAGGCGGCGGCACCGGCCAGCCGCGGATCCGCGGCGGCCGCCTTGCGGGCCTCGATGCAGGCCAGCTGCGGCTCCGGCGGCAGCACCCACTCGGTCATCTCACGGTAGCTGCATTCGGGCAGCCAGACCGTGCCCGCCGGGGGCTCGTCCGCCACCACTTCCGCCGGCAGGCACATCCGGATCCAGTCGGCGTTCGCCTCGAGCAGCCCGAAGAACCGCTCCAGCCAGCCTTCCGTGAAGCAGGTGCGGTGCGTCTCCGGCCAGGCGCCGAATTTTTCACCGTCGTCGGCGAACACGGCGAGCGCGCCGGGCCGCCGCGTCGCCATGAAGCGGAGGTGGTCGATCGTCGCCTCGGGAGCCGCGAACGGGATCAGGTAGCGCAGCCGCTCGCTCACCGGAAAGACGGCAAGCGTCTTGCCGTCCGCTTCCGTCAGCCAGAGCCGGTCGAGCTCGTCGTCGCGCAGGCCGGCGGCCTTGAAGTGGGTGTCGTCGAGGATCGTCCAGGTCATGCCGGCGGCGGCGATGTCGGCGGCCATGCCGGGATCCCAGACCCGCTCCGCGACCCACATGCCGCGGACCGGTGTCCGCAGCCGAGCCTCGAGCCAGTCGCGATACAGGCCGATCTGGCCGATCCGGTCGCGGGACGTGAGCAGAGCGAGGATCGGCTCGTAGAAGCCGCCGCCGACGATCTCGACCTGGCCGGCGGCGACGCGGGCGGCGAGCCGGTCGAGGTACTCGGGCCGCTGCCGGTCGAGCCACTCGGCGAGCGGTCCGCTCGTATGGATCGCGATCCGGATCGCCGGATGCCGCTCGAGCACGTCGAGAAACGGCAGGTAGCTGTCGGCGTAGGTCCGCGCGAAGACGTCGTCGAAGTTGCCGACGGGCTGATGGTCGTGGACCACGAACACGAGGCGGACGGTGGGGAGCATCGACTGGTCCGGGGCTGAAGGGGCGGGGGCGGGGGGCGCGGGACGGCGCGGATTGTCACCCGCCAGGCCGGCCGCGCCAAACGCGGCTCGGCGCGGCTCCGGCCGCGGCGGTCAGGCGTCGCCGCGGAGGCGGCGGGCCGACTCCGCGGGCATCATCGTCGTGATGTGGCAGCCGGTGCCCAGTTCAAAACCGGCGAGGGGCGCCAGCCGCGGCAGGATCTCCAGGTGCCAGTGCCAGTCCGGCCGCGCGGAAACGTGGCCCGCGAATGGCCACTGGTGGAGCCACCAGTTGTAGTCGGCGCCCGGGGCGACGGCGGCGAGCCGGGCCACGAACCAGCGGGTGAGGTCGGCGAGCGCGGCGACGTGGCCGGCCGGAGCGGCGTGCAGATGCGGCGCGGGGTCGCGCGGCACGATCCACGTCTCGTAGGGCTGTCGCGGCGCGTGGGGGACGAGCGCCACGAGGCCGTCCTGCTCGCGGACGATCCGCCCCTCAGCCGCCGCGGCGGCGAGCAGCGCGGCAAATGACTCCCGTTCCGCGGCGATCATCTTCGCCTCCAGCGCAGGGGGCAGGAAATCGATCGCCACGATCTGGCTGTGCAGGTGGGCCAGCGACGCGCCGGCGGCGGGCCCGGAGTTCTTGAAGATCGTCGCCCAGGCGAGGTCACCGCGGTCTCCGAGCATCGCCAGCCGCAGCCGGCAGAGTTCCCACACGTCCCGCCATGCCGCCGGCTCCACGGCGAGCACCGAATGCTCGTGGGCCGCCGACTCGATCACGACGTCGTGGACGCCGTGGGCGGCACGGACGAATCCGCCCCCCGTGTTCAGTGCCGCCGCTCCCGGCGGCGGTGCGACCGCGACGGGGTAGCGGTTGGGGACGATCCGTGACTGCCAGGCCCGGGCCCGGTCGGCTGGCGCCCGCAGCACATCGGGGGGCGTGGCCGACTCGTTGCCGGCGCAGAACGGGCAGCCGGCACCGTCGTCGCCGGCAGCGAGGTCGGCCTCGCTGGGGCGGTCGGCGCGGTCGGGAGCGACGAACACCCGCCGCGCCGCGAGCGGGTCGTGGTGGATCCGGGGGCCGGAGGCGGCGGAAACGGGGTCGGTCGGCGACATCGACTCCAGTATGCGCTCGGCCCGCTTCGCCTGCCGCGGCGGCGTGTTGAACGCCCGCGGATGCCGCCGTACACTCTCGACCGTCGTTTGTCGCACAGTCCGGAGGCCCGTCCGCATGCTCACCGTCGGCGATTCGTTTCCCGCGTTTTCCTGCCAGGCCTGCGTCGGCACGGGCAAGGACGATATCCGGCTCGTCACCTCCGCCGATTACGCCGGCAAGTGGGTGGTGTACTTCTTCTATCCCAAGGACTTCACCTTCGTCTGCCCCACCGAGCTCGCCGAGTTCAACAAGCAGCTGAAGGCGTTCGCCGACCGCGACACGAGCGTCGTCGGGGGGAGCACCGACAACGAGTGGTCGCACCTCGCCTGGCGGCGGGCGCATGCCGACCTGACGAACCTCGGCTACCCGCTGATCGCCGCCCAGAAGCTCTCCGCGGAGCTCGGCATCCTGGAGAAGACCGAGGGCTACTGCCTGCGGGCCACGTTCATCGTCGATCCCCAGGGCACGATCCAGTGGGTGGACGTCAACCAAGGCCGCGTCGGTCGCAACGTCTCCGAGGTGCTGCGCGTCCTCGACGCCCTGCAGAGCGACGAGCTCTGCCCATGCAACTGGAAGAAGGGCGATCCCTACGTGAAGGTCGGGTGAGCATGCCGCGGCCGGACCGCACCACGGTTGCCGGCTGGTCACCGCCGCCGCGGACGTGGCTGGGTAAATTCGCCGACGCCTTCCGGGGCGTGTGGCGGGCCGTCGTCACGCAGTCGAGTTTTTACGCCCACCTGCCGGTCGCGGTCGCCGCCGTCGCGGCCTCGGCATGGTTTCGCATCAGTGCCGTGGAATGGTGCCTGGTCGCGCTGGCGATCGGGGCGGTGCTGGCGGCCGAAGTCTTCAACTCGGCGATCGAGATGCTCGCCCGGGCGCTCGACAGCGGTCCCGACGAGCGGATCCGCGACGCCCTCGACATGGCCAGCGGCGCGGTGTTCGTGACCGTGGCCGCCGCCGTCATCGTCGGGCTCTTCGTGTTCCTGCCCCGGCTTCTCGCGCTGCGTGCCTGACGCGGTCAGTTGACCGGGGGCCACCCGGCCGCGTACCGTGTCGACCTCAGCGGAGGCTTCGCTCCGGGGCGGAGCCCGGACGCGTGGGCGGATTCGCACGACACACACGGAGAGGCATGCGATGAACAACCTGGGGAAAATGATGGCCGAGGCGATCGGCACGTTCTGGCTCGTGCTCGGCGGCTGCGGCAGTGCCGTGCTGGCCGCCGCCTGGGGCGCCGACCCGCACATGGGGATCGGCTTTCTCGGCGTGTCCCTGGCCTTCGGCCTGACGGTCGTCTCCATGGCGGCGGCCATCGGCCACATCTCCGGCTGCCACCTCAACCCGGCCGTGACGGCGGGGCTCGTCGCCAGCGGCCGCCTGCCCGCCAAGGAGCTCCCCGGCTACTGGATCGCGCAGGTGGTCGGCGGCATCCTCGGTGCCGGCCTGTTGTTTCTCGTCGCCCGGGGCCTGGCGAACTTCGACCCGGCGGCGGGCTTCGCGTCCAACGGCTATGGCGAGCAGTCGCCGGGGGGCTATCCCTGGCAGAGCTGCTTCATCATCGAGGCGGTGCTGACGGCGGTGTTCGTGTTCGTCATCCACGGTGCCACGGCCAACAAGGCCGGCGGCACGATCGCCCCGCTGGCCATCGGCCTGTGCCTCGTCGTCATTCACCTCGTGAGCATCCCGGTCACGAACACCTCGGTCAATCCGGCCCGGAGCACGGCCACGGCCGTGTTCGCCGGCGGCCCGGCCCTGATGCAACTCTGGCTGTTCTGGGTCGCGCCGCTCGTGGGGGGCATCGTCGGCGGACTGCTCTACAAGGGCGTCGCCGACTGTGCCGAGTGACGCGGCCGGCGCCGGCCGCGGTCAGCGGCCGGCCCGGATGTCGTAGCACAGGAGCCTGTCCCCCTCGCGCAGGTAGAGCCGGCCGTCGAGGATCGTGGCGTGCGACCAGCTCGGCCGGTCGCCGCTGCCGGGGATCTTGAACGCGGCCACCTCCTTGTATTCAGCCGGGTCGGCCTTGACCAGCGCCAGCGTGCCATCGGCGTAGCGGACGTAGATGTGGCCGTCGGCGGCGACGACGGAGGCGGAGTTCTTGCCGCTCCCCCGGTTCTTCCAGACGATCTTTCCCGTCATCAGCTCGGCGCAGAACGGGATCCCCTTGTCGTCCGAGTCGCCATACAGGTGATCACCGACGAGCACGACCCCGCCATGCTTGTTGGCGAGCTCGCGATTGAGCGGGTAGACGGCCTCGATGCCGATGCCGCCGCCGGCAGTCGGCACCTGGCGGAGGAGCGCGCCGCCGCGGCCGTAGCCGGCGGAGAAGAACACGAGGTCGTCACGGACGATCGGCGTGGGGATCACGGCCGTCGTCTGGTCGATTGGGTACGTCCAGAGCAGCGTGCCGCTCTTCGCGTCGACGCCGAGCGCACCGCCGGCCGTGGTCTGCACGTAGACACGGCGTCCCTGGACGGTGGCGATGACGATCGAGGAATGACCTGCGCCGCGGTCATTCGGCACGGGGCAGGTCCAGAGCGGGCGGCCGGTCTTCTTGTCCACCGCGGCCATCGTCGCCTTCTCGCCGCCGGGCGTGAACACGAGCCGCGGACCGTCGACCGTGACCGATTCGCTGTAGCCCCAGGAATCTCCCTTCTTGCCGGAGAATTCCTTCGCCAGGTCGAGGCGGAATTTTTCCACGCCGGTCTTCGCGTTGCAGGCGACCAGAATCCCGAACGGCGAGAGCGCATAGACGGTGTCGCCGTCGACGGTGGGCGTGCTCCGCGAGCTCTGCCACGACTCCTGGCCGCCGGTCCACGGGCCGCCGATCTTCGTCTTCCAGAGCGGTCGGCCGGTCTTGGCGTCGAAGCAGGCGAGGTGCTCGTCCTTGTCATTGGCGATTGAGAGGCCGTCGCCGAGCGTGTAGATCCGGCCCCCGGCGATCGCCAGGCCGGCATAGCCACGGCCTGCTCCGGCGGATTCCCAGACGAGCGTCGGCCCGCTGGCCGGCCAGGCGTCGAGCAGGTCGGTGTCGGGGGCCACGGCCGTCCTCCCCGGGCCGCGGAAGGTGGGCCAGTCGTCGGCCCGCAGGGCCGGGGCGGCCACGGCGAGGATCACGAGCACGACGCCGACGCCGAGGTTCTGGGCGGTTGCCGTCATGGGCAGACTCCCTCCTGAGGAAATGGAAGCCCTGAGCGTACGGCGTTTTGCCGGGGCCGGTCAAACGGCCACGCGCCGATGCTATAGTCGCCGGTTGTACGCCGTTCACGAGAGACCGGGAGTTCGTCCATGTCAGTGCCCGCACCGGAAGCCGACCCGACCTTCGCCCCGCGGCTCTCCGTCGAGCAGGTCGAGGAAGGGGCGGAACTGGCGCCGAAGTTCGATGCTTCCGGCCTCATTCCCTGCGTGACCACCGATTTCCAGTCGGGCGAGGTGCTGATGGTGGCGGTCATGAACCGCGAGGCGCTCGAGCGCACGATCGCCACGGGCGAGGCCCACTACTGGAGCCGGAGCCGGCAGCAGCTCTGGCACAAGGGGGCGACGAGCGGGCTGGTACAGAAGGTCGTGGAGATGCGGATCGACGACGACCAGGACTGCGTCTGGCTGCGGGTCGAGATCGCCGGCGGCGCGAGCTGCCACGTCGGCTACAGGTCCTGCTTCTACCGCAGGGTGCCCGTCGGCCCGGAGCGGGCCGCGGGGACGACGCTCGAGTTCATGGAGCAGGAGAAGGCCTTCGACCCCAAGGCCGTCTACGGCGACGCCCCGAACCCGACGCAGCTCTGACACGCGCTCAGTCGAAACCTCACGCGTGACTCTGGGCGGGGTTGCCCATGCCCCATCGCCGGACGTTCGCGGATGCCATCGTGGCATCCGCTCACTCAGACCGGCCTGCGCTCCGCCATCCTGGCCGGGGATCAGCCGCGGGGCTGGAAGGGTTCGCCGCGGGCGTCCTTGGGGGAAAGGAGCGGCGGGCCGGAGAGCGGCCAGTCGATCGCCAGCGTCGGGTCATTCCAGACGATGCAGCGCTCGCAGTCGGGGGCGTAGAAGTCGGTCGTCTTGTAGAGAAACTCGGCCTCCTCCGAGAGGACGAGGAACCCGTGGGCCAGGCCCGGCGGCACCCAGAGCTGCCGCCGGTTGGCGGCCGTGAGCTCCACGCCCACCCAGCGGCCGCAGGTCGGGGAATCGGGACGGATGTCGGCGGCGACGTCGAAGACCGCGCCGCGGACGACGCGGACGAGCTTTCCCTGCGGCCGCGGATCCTGGCAGTGGAGGCCACGGAGGACGTTCTTCCGGCTGACGCTGTGGTTGTCCTGCACGAAGGTCACGGTGCGGCCGACCGCCGCGTCGAAGGCCCGCTGGTTGAAGCTCTCGAAAAAACAGCCGCGGTCGTCGGCGAAGACACGCGGCTCGAGGATCAGGACGTCGGGGATCGCGGTCGGGAGGACGTTCACGGCCGGTCCTCGCGGACGAGATCCAGCAGGTACGCGCCGTAGCCGCTCTTGGCGAGCGGGGCCGCGAGCCCTTCCAGTTGCGTTGAATCGATCCAGCCCTGCCGCCAGACGATCTCCTCCGGGCAGCAGATCCGCAGCCCCTGCCGCCGCTCCAGCGTCTGGATGAACTGGGACGCCTCGATGAGGCTGTCGTGCGTGCCGGTGTCGAGCCAGGCATCGCCGCGGCCGAGCGTGTGCACGGTGAGCTGACCGCGGTCCAGGTAGACGCGATTGACGTCGGTGATCTCCAGCTCGCCACGCGGGGATGGCCGCAGGCCGGCGGCGATGTCCACCACCTGCTCGTCGTAGAAGTACAGGCCCGTCACGGCGTAGCGGCTGCGCGGACGCTGCGGCTTCTCCTCGATCGACCGGGCCCGGCCGGCGGCGTCGAACTCGACGACGCCGTACCGCTCCGGATCGGAGACCGGATAGGCGAACACGCTCGCGCCGGCCCGCTGGCCGCTGGCCGCCTGCAGCCGGTTGGCCAGCTCGTGGCCGTAGAAGATGTTGTCGCCGAGCACGAGGGCCGCCGGGCCGCCACCGAGAAACTCCCTGCCGATGAGGAACGCCTGCGCGAGCCCCTCGGGCCGGGGCTGCACGGCAAACTCGAACCGCACGCCCCAGCGGTCGCCGTTGCCGAGCAGGTCCTGAAAGCGCGGGGTGTCCTGGGGCGTGGAGATGACGAGGATGTCGCGGATGCCCGCCAGCAGGAGCGTGCACAGCGGGTAGTAGATCATCGGCTTGTCGTACACCGGCAGCAGCTGCTTGGAGATGGCGAGCGTGGCCGGATGGAGCCGGGTGCCACTGCCGCCGGCGAGAATGATGCCCTTGCGGTCAATCATGGTCGGTCGCTCCGTGGGTCGGGGACGGGGTCTGGAGGAGTTCGGCCGTCAGCGCGGCCACGACCGGGATCACACCATCCTGCCACGCCGGCAGATCGCCGCCGAGGGCGGCCCGCAGTTTGGCCGTGCAGAGCCGGGAGTTGGCGGGGCGGCGGGCGGCCGTCGGGTAGGCGGAGGTCGGGATCGGCTGCACCTGCTCCGGCTGCACCCGCAGCGGCAGGCCGCGGTCGCGGGCCTGCTCGAGGAGGAACCGGGCGAAGCCGTGCCAGGTGGTCGCGCCGCGGGGCACGAGGTGGTACAGGCCGGGGGCGACCGCGGTCGCCGGCGCACGGGACCGGGCGATGACGTCGGCCGTCACGTCGGCGAGCAGCGCGGCGCCGGTCGGTGCGCCGACCTGGTCGTCCACGACCTGCAGCGCGTCCCGTTCCTGTGCCAGCCGGAGCATCGTACGCACGAAATTCCCGCCATGCGCGGCATACACCCAGCTCGTGCGAAACACGTAATGCCGGCCGCCCTCGTCGAGCGCCGCCCGCTCCCCCTCGAGTTTGGTCCGTCCGTAGACGCCGAGCGGGGCCGGCGAATCGGTCTCCGTGTACCAGCCATCCTTGCCGCCGTCGAAGACGTAGTCGGTCGAATAGTGGACGAGCAGGGCACCCTGGCGCCGGGCCGCCGCCGCGATCTCGGCGACGGCCGCGGCGTTGATTCGCCCGGCCCGCTCCGGCTCCGCTTCGGCCCGATCGACGGCGGTGTAGGCGGCGGCGTTGACGATCGCATCGGGCGCCTCGCGGCGGATCAGGTCGTCCGCCGCGCCCGGCCGCTCCAGATCGCACGTTGGCCGGTCGCAGGCCACGATCCGTCCGAGCGCTGGCAGGGCGCGTCGCAGCTCGCGGCCCACCTGGCCTCCGGTGCCGATGACGAGGATTTTCATGAGACGCACGCGCCGCTCGTGGAAACGTGTTCGGTCACCGATCGGGATGCCGGTCAGGCGACGTACTGCCGGTCGATCCACTCCCGGTAGGCGCCGCTCGTCACGTTCGCCACCCACTCCTGGTTGTCGAGATACCAGCGGACCGTGCGCTCGATGCCGGTGGCGAAGGTTTCCGCCGGGGTCCAGGCGAGGTCGCGGGCGGCCTGGCGGGCGTCGATGGCGTAGCGCCGGTCGTGCCCCGGCCTGTCCTTCACGAACGTGATCTGCGTCGCATAGGAAAGGCCGTCGGCCCGGGGACGCTCGCGGTCGAGGATGCCGCACAGCCCGCGGACGACGTCGATGTTGGCCTGCTCGCTGTTGCCGCCGATGTTGTAGACCGCGCCGGGCCGGCCGGCCTCGAGCGCCCGGCGGATCGCGGCACAGTGGTCGCCGACGTAGAGCCAGTCGCGGATTTGGCGTCCGTCGCCGTAGATCGGCAGCGGCTTGCCTGACAGGGCGTTGTGGATGCAGAGCGGAATCAGTTTCTCGGGAAACTGGCGCGGGCCGTAGTTGTTGGAGCAGTTGGTCGTCACCACCGGGAGGCCGTAGGTGTGGTGGTAACTCCGCACGAGGTGGTCGGAGGCCGCCTTGCTGGCGGAGTAGGGACTGTTTGGCTGGTAGGCGTTGGTCTCGGCGAAAGGTGGGTCGTCAGGGCCGAGGGAGCCGTAGACCTCGTCGGTCGAGACGTGCAGAAACCGAAACGCGTCGCGACCCTCGGCGGGCAGGCCCGCCCAGTGGGCCCGGGCCGCTTCCAGGAGCCGGAACGTGCCGACGACGTTCGTGTCGATGAACTCCTCCGGGCCTTGGATCGAACGGTCGACGTGGCTCTCGGCGGCGAAGTGGACGATCGCCCGCACGTCCCCCTCGGCCAGCAGCCGGGAGACGAGATCGCGGTCGCGGATGTCGCCGCGGACGAACCGGTGCCGCGGGTCGGCGGCCACGGCGGCAAGGTTCTGCAGGTTGCCGGCGTAGGTGAGGAGGTCGAGGTTCACGACCGGCTCGTCGCGTTCGGAGAGCCAGTCGGTGACGAAGTTCGAGCCGATGAA
Source organism: Planctomycetia bacterium (assembly GCA_014192425.1). Classification (NCBI taxonomy): domain Bacteria; kingdom Pseudomonadati; phylum Planctomycetota; class Planctomycetia; species Planctomycetia bacterium. The sequence goes on from BJHK01000006.1 coordinate 56,178, forward strand.
GCCGGCGCCGCCGGTGACGAGGATCATGCCATGGTCGCCCTGAGTGGAACCGTGTGAAAACTTCCCCGGCGGCGGCCGGCGGTTTTCCAGATTCCGAGTCGCTTGCCGCCGGCGCGAGACACCTGCTTCCGCCAGGAGTATAGTTATGAGTCAAGGTTTCCTGGCAACGAGGACTTTGCCTCTTCACTGGACGTCCCATGCTCAGCCCATACCAGGTCGTGGACACGTATTTCCTCGAGGCCCGCCACCAGCTCCTGGAGATCGCGGCCCTGCTCGACCGGCACGACGCCGCTCTGGCCCGCGCTGGCGCCGCCGGGAATGGTCGGCAGGCTGCCGCCGACGCCAAGCTGGCGGCCCTGCGCCAGGCCCTGCGGATCCTGGCGGAGCCGGCGACGGACCGAGAGCGGACGGTCGCCCTGCTCGAGCTCTTCGCCACCGTCTGAGCACCCCGGAGATCGCGGCCATGCAGATCATCCAGCCCCACTACCACGCCATCGCCCGCACCGCGCAGGACTACGAGCGGATGGCGATGAGCGGCGTGGTCGCCGTCGCCGAGCCCGCCTTCTGGGCCGGGTTCGACCGGCGCTATCCCGAGACGTTCATCGACTACTTCCGGCAGATCAGCGAGTTCGAGCCGACGCGGGCCGCCCAGTACGGCATCCGCCACTTCTGCTGGGTGGCGGTGAACCCGAAGGAGGCCGAGAACCCCGTCCTCACCCGGGAGGTGCTCGGCCATTTTCCCGAGTTCTTCGCCAAGCCCACCGTGCTCGGCGTCGGCGAGACGGGCCTGCACAAGTCGACGCGGAACGAATGCGAGTCGCTCGAGGCCCACGTCGACATCGCGATGAAGCACGGCCAGCTCGTGCTCATCCACACCCCCCACCTCGCCGACAAGGCCCACGGCACGAAGCGGGTGCTGGAGGTGCTCGCCGGGATGAACGTGGACCGGCAGCGGATCTGGATCGACCACGTCGAGGAGCAGACGATCAAGCCCTGCCTCGACGCCGGCTACTGGGTCGGGTTCACGCTCTACCCGATCACCAAGTGCTCGCCGAAGCGGGCCGTGGACATGCTGGAGAAGTACGGCACCGAGCGAATCCTCGTCAACTCGTCGGCCGACTGGGGGCCGAGCGACCCGTTCACGCTCCAGGAGTGCATCCTCGAGTACCGGCGCCGGGGCCACTCGCTGCAGGACGCGATCGAGGTGTTTCACAACAACCCCTGCCGGTTCCTCGGGCAGAATCCGAAGTTCGACATCGCGCCGATCCGGGTGGAGACCCTGCCCGCGGCGTCGCCCGCCGGTCGTTCCGCCCGGCCCGTTGCCGTCTAGGAATCCGCGGATGCACGAAGCGGGCGTAACACGGCTGTCCCTGATCCGGCATCTCTCGTTCTGTGCGGGGCACAGGCTCTACGGCCACGAGGGCCGCTGTGCCTTCCTCCACGGCCACAACTACCGTGTGGACATCGAGGTCGAGGCGGAAGGGGGCGGCGCGGCGGTGGACGATGTCGGGCGGGTGGTCGATTTCTCGCTCATCAAGAAGCGGATGCTCGGCTGGCTCGACGAGCACTGGGACCATTCCTTTCTCGTCTTCGAGAAAGATGCGTCTGCGCTGGCGGCCGTGCAGGCCGCGGAGCCGACCCGGTATTTCGTCATGCCCTGGAACCCGACGGCCGAGAACATGGCCCGCTACCTGCTCGAAGTGGTGGCGCCCCACGTGCTCGCGGGCCTCGGCGTGGTCGCCCGCCGGGTGAGCGTCTGGGAGACCGACGAGGCGTGCGCCGTGGCGACGCTCGTGGGCCGGCCGGCGCTGCCGCCGGTGCCGATCGGCGCCGCCGTCGTCCTCGATCGGAGGGGGCGATGATGAGCGAGGCGTTTCCCGGCCGGTTTCCCGACACGCGGCCGCGCCGCCTGCGGCAGCACGCCTGGCTGCGCCGGGCCGTGGCCGAGACGAGCCTGTCCGCCGCCGACCTCGTCTGGCCGCTGTTCGTTCACGACCTCCTCGAGCCGGTCGCCGTGCCGAGCATGCCGGGCGTGGAGCGGCTGTCGATCGAAGGGGTGGTGCGGGCTGCCGCCGACGCCGCCCGGCTCGGCATCCCGATGATCGCCCTGTTTCCCGTCACCGAGCCGGCCCTCAAGACGGATGACGGTCGGCAGGCACTCGAGCCCGACAATCTGGTCTGCCGCGCGGTTCGCGCCGTGAACCGCGAACTCGGCGACGCGGTCGGCATCATCTGCGACGTGGCCCTCGACCCCTACACGAGCCACGGCCACGACGGCCTGCTCGTGGATGGAAATATTCTCAATGACGAAACGGTCGAGGTCCTCGTCCGGCAGGCCGTGGTGCTCGCCGAGGCGGGCGCCGACATCGTCGCCCCGTCCGACATGATGGACGGCCGGGTGGGGGCAATCCGCGAGCACCTCAACGCCGCCGGGCACGACGGGGTGTGCATTCTCTCCTACGCGGCGAAGTATGCCTCCGCCTTCTACGGCCCGTTCCGCGACGCGGTCGGCAGCCGGGGGGCACTTGGCACGGCGGCGTCGCGCGGGCTCGGTGACAAGAAGACCTACCAGATGGACCCCGCCAACGGCGCCGAGGCTCTCCGCGAGGTGGCCCTCGACATCGCCGAGGGAGCCGACATGGTGATGGTCAAGCCGGCCGGCACGGCGCTTGACATCATTCACCGCGTGAAGACCGCCTTCGGCGTGCCGACCTTCGCCTACCAGGTGAGCGGCGAGTACGCGATGATCCGGGCGGCCGCCGCGAACGGTTGGCTCGACGGCCCACAGGCCGCCCTGGAGAGCGTGCTGGTGATGAAGCGGGCGGGCGCCGACGGGATCCTCACCTACTTCGCCCCCGAGATCGCCCGCGCGGTCGGCCGCTGACGGGGCGGAGCTGGAGGGCTTCCCGGCAGCTGGGGCGCCTGAGCCGCGTGCCTGCGGAGGCTCAGGAGGCCCGCGGCCCCGGCTGAACCACCGGTTCCTGCTCCCCCCGCGACGGCTCGAGCCGATCGAGTTCGTCCCAGATCCGCGCGAAGGGCACCATCCGCGCCGTCGCGTCCCCCCGCCCCCCCGCCGGCGTCACGACCCACCGCTCCACCACGTCGAGGCCGAGTGTCTCGAGCAGCCGCACCTGCCGCCGGTCGAATCCCGCCGCCGCCGACTTCACCTCCACCGCCACGGTGCGGCCGTTGGAGAGGTGCACGAGCAGGTCGATCTCCACCTTCTCCTTCGACCGCACATGGTTGAGCCGCGGCTGCAGGCCGCGGTTGATGAAGAACCGGGCGATCTCGCCGACGGCGAGGTTCTCGATCAGGCTGCCCGCCAGCGGCGACGCGAGGAGAAGCCTGCGGTCCGTCCAGCCCTGCAGCCGCGTCGCCAGCGCGACATCCTCGAAATAAAACTTCGGCGCCTTGATCAGCCGCTGGTTCAGGTTCGTGAACCAGGGCTGAAGGCGGCGGAGGATCCCGTTGGTCTCGAGGACCGCCAGCCATGACTGCACGGTCGTGAGCTCCACCCCGGCGGCCGCGCCGAGTTCCGAGTAGTTCATGAGCTGGCCGACGCGGGCCGCCGTGAGCTGCAGGCACTTTGTGAACGCCGCATGCCGCTCGATCCCGGCGGCGGAGACGATGTCGCGCTCGATGAAGGTGGCGATCAGGTCGTTGAGATACCGTACGGGGTCGAGCCCCGGCGACACCCGCAGCTCCGGCCAGCCGCCGAGCAGCAGATGGTCGTCGAGCCGCCAGCCCAAGGCCAGCTCGTGGATCGAGAGCGTGTTCAGGTCGAAGTAGCTGGCCCGGCCCGCGAGCGACTCCCGCACGTGCCGCTGGAGGAGCGTCTGGTTCGACCCCGTGATCCAGACGTCAAGCTCCCGCGCGGCGGTACCGCCGCGCGCTTTCCGCCGTTGCTCGTCCACCCGCCGCTTGAGTTCCTCGAACAGGGGCGGCGCGAGCGACGCCTCGTCGAGCACGAGCCGGGGCGGAAGCGCGTCGAGAAATCCCCGGGGATCGGCGGCCGCGCGAGAGCGGGCCGCGATGTCGTCGAGATAGACCACCCGATGGGTTTCGAGCCGCTCGAGAACCGACGTCTTGCCGACCTGCCGGGGGCCCTTGAGCACCTTGATCGGAAGCGCCCCCGCGGCAATCTTTCCCCCGTCAAAATCCCGCGAAATCCACATCGGACACCTTTTTCGACCAATCTAGTCTGCCAGACAAGAATGGTCAAAGTCGTTGTTTTGCGGTTGTTTTTCGCGCGTTTTCGGTGTCTTATTCTGCTCCGGCGGTCAGGCAGGCCCGCGCGGGGCCCAAGCCTGCTCCCTTGCCGACCAATCCGATCATCCAGCGGCCCGGCGGCGTCCCGCAGGCCGCGATGCCGCCCCAACCCATTCCCGTCGACATGCCGGGCCCTGCCGATCTCGAGACTGCCGAGGCGGAAATCAAGGCCAGGTTCTCCGCCGGCTATGCCGGCGCAAAGACGGCGCAGGACAAGTCCGAGCTCGCCGAGCAACTGGTGCGTTTCGCCTCCGCTGACCAGCCACCAGCGGCCCGCGCCGCGGCCCTGCAAGCGGCCCTCCGGCTTGCCGTCGAGGCCCAGGATGTGCCTGCCGGCGTCGATGCCGCGGAGAAAATGCACCGATTCTTCAAGCTCGATACCGCTGCGGCCTTGGTGATAGTGGAGGCCTACGAGGCACTGCTCAAGACCGCCAAGCCGGCCGACTCCGCCTCCCTTGGCCGTGCCATCCTCACGTTTGCCCGCAAGGCGAAGTATCCGGACGAGAATACAGTCGCCGAAAAGGCCGCATCCCTGCTGGGGGCCGCGGCCAAGAAGAGTCGCGATCCGGAACTTGTGAAAGCGGCCAAGGAAATGGCACAGCGCGTCGAAGACAAGGTTGGCCAGGCCAAGTAACTCACCGCCCTGTCAGCCGCGCTTGCCGAATCACCAGCCGACCCTGCAGCCAATCTCCCCGTCGGTGTTCACCGTGGTGGGCGACGGAAAAACCCTCTGGCGCTCCCGGCCGCTGGGGAAGCGGGATCAGATGTCTCACTACAGCATCGACATCGAAGGCGTCTCGATCCTGGAACTCCACACCACCTGCACCGGCGAGGCGCATCACGAGCGGGGCGCCAACTATTCCTGGGGGGCGTGGCTCGATCCCGAACTGGTGGAGTAGGGGCGGGAGTTGGCAAAGAACGTCCGGAGCCGTGGCAGGTGGGCGCCGTCTTCGGAAGCCACCTGGCATGGATTGCTGCGACGATTGATCCGCGGGTGTGACCGCGGGCAATCTGCGGCCGACGCCGGTCAGACTTTTGGTCGGAAGGCGACGAGCCGCTCCGGCTTCGTCTCCAGTCGGGGGGCGTCAGGCTGGCCCGTGTGGATGAGGTCGACGCAGTAGGGGATCGCGGGAAACACCGCGTCGAGGCACTCGCGGATGCTCTTCGGCCGCCCCGGCAGGTTGACGACGAGCGTCAAGCCGCAAACGCCGGCCGTCTGTCGGGAGAGGATCGCGGTCGGCACGTGCCGCATCGACACCTGCCGCATCAGCTCGCCGAACCCCGGCAGCAGCTTCGTGCACACTGTCTCCGTCGCCTCCGGCGTCACGTCCCGCGGCGCCGGCCCCGTCCCGCCGGTCGTGACCACGAGACAGCAGCCGGCGGCGGCCAGATCGCGGATCGCCGCGGCGATCGTCTCCAGGTCGTCGGGCACGATCCGTTCGTGCGCCTGCCACGGTGAGGCGAGGACCTCGGCGAGGTAGGCGCGGATCGCCGGCCCCCCCTCGTCGGCATACTCGCCGCGGCTGGCCCGGTCGGAGACCGTGAGGATGCCGATGTTCGCGGGGGAATTCGCGGGGGACTTGGACACGACCATGCTCCGCCTGCCTGTTTCCGATCCGGCGTCTCGTGCCCGTCAGATCAGGCCGCGCTCCTCGAGCAGCGCCTCCAGTGCGGCCACGCACCGTGCCACCGGCCACTCATGGGTGGGGAGGACGAGGTCGGGATGCGCCGGCGGCTCGTAGGCCGCCGAGACGCCGGGAAAGTTCGTGATTTCGCCCGAGTCGGCGCGGGCGTAGTGGCCGTCGGTGTCCCGCGTTCGGCAGACGTCGATCGGCGCCGAGAGGTGCACCACGAGGAACCGCTCCCGGCCCACGCGCTCCGCCGCCTTCTGCCGCACCGCTTCGTCGGGGGCCACGAAGGCGCCGATGCAGAGGATCCCCGCCTCGTTGAACAGCCGGGCGACCTCGATGCCGCGCCGCAGGTTTTCACTGCGTTCCTCGGCCGAGAAGCCGAGGTCGCGGCTGATGCCCAGCCGCAGCGACTGCCCGTCGAGCACCGCCACGGTCCGTCCGAGGTCGAAGAGCCGGCGCTCGAGCGCCGCCGCGAGCGTGCTCTTGCCGGCGCCCGGCAGGCCCGTGAGCAGGAGCGTGGCCGGCCTCTGGCCGAAGCGGGCCTCGCGCTCGGCCACCGTCACGGTGCTCGCCGCCTCGTGCAGGCCGGCCGCGGCCGGCTCGTCGTCCCAGTGGGCCCGGCCGCCGTCCCCCGGCTCGCGGTCGAGGATCATGCCGGCGGCCACCGTGGCATTCGTGAGCCGGTCGATCATGATGAACGACCCGGTCGCCCGGTTGCGCCGGTAGGCGTCGTAGGCGATCGGACTTGTCAGCGAGATGGCGCAGCGGCCGATCTCGTTGAGGGCCAGCGTCGGGGCCGGCTGGCGGTGCAGGGTGTTGATGTCCACTCGGTAGCGGAGCGTGCTCACGGCGCCGCTGGTGACCTTGCTCGTCTGCTTGAAGAAATACTGCCGCCCGGGAACGAGCGGCTCCTCGGCCATCCAGACGACCATCGCCTCGAACCGCTGATCGACCTTGGGCACGTTACCCGGCCGGACGAGCATGTCGCCGCGGCTGGAATCGATCTCGTCCTCGAGCGTCAGCGTGACCGACTGCGGGGCGAAGGCCTCCTCCAGCTCGCCGTCGAACGTGACGATGCTCTTCACCCGGCTCTTGCGGCGCGAGGGGAGGCTGAGCACCTCGTCACCGCGGCGGACGATCCCCGAGGCGACCGTGCCGGCAAAGCCGCGGAAGTCGAGGTTCGGCCGGAGCACGAGCTGCACCGGGAAGCGGAAGTCCTCGAGGTTCCTGTCGGAGCCGATGTACACCGTCTCCAGGAGCGGCATCAGCGCGGAGCCGGTGTACCAGGGCATGTTGGGGCTCGGGCGGACGACGTTGTCTCCCTTGAGCGCGGAGATCGGCATGAAGTGGACGTCGGGCAGGTCGAGCCGGGAGGAAAAGTCGGCGTACTCGGCCCGGATCCGCTCGAAGACGGCCTGGTCCCAGCCGACGATGTCCATCTTGTTGATCGCCACGACGATGTGGCGGATGCCGAGCAGCGAGACGATGAACGAATGCCGCTTCGTCTGCGGGAGCACGCCGTGGCGGGCGTCCACGAGGATGATGGCGAGGTCTGCCGTCGAGGCCCCGGTGGCCATGTTCCGCGTGTACTGCTCGTGGCCGGGCGTGTCGGCGATGATGAACTTCCGCTTGTCGGTGGAGAAGTAGCGGTAGGCGACGTCGATCGTGATCCCCTGCTGCCGCTCGTCCTCGAGGCCGTCGGTGAACAGGGCGAGATCGACCTCCTCCCCCGTCGTGCCGTAGCGGGAGGTGTCCTTCTTGATCGCCGCCAACTGATCCTCGTAGATCATCTTCGACTCGTAGAACAGCCGGCCGATGAGCGTGCTCTTGCCGTCGTCCACGCTGCCGCAGGTGATGAACCGGAGCAGTTCCTTGCGCTCGTGCTGCGCGAGATACGCGTCGATGTCGGTCGCGATGAGTGACGATTGGTGGGACATGGTGGTGCCGACGGCAGCCGCAAGGGCCGTTCAGCGGCCGGAGGCCCGCTGCAACGGCCGGCGCGAACGCCGCCTCAGAAATACCCCTCCTTTTTCTTTTTCTCCATCGAGCCCGCCTCGTCGCTGTCGATGAGCCGGCCCTGCCGCTCCGAGAACGTGGTCAGGAGCATCTCCTGGATGATCTCGGGAAGCGTGGTGGCGGCGGAGTCGACGGCGCCCGACAGCGGGTAGCAGCCGAGCGTGCGGAAGCGGACGCGGCGCATCTCCGGCTGCTCGCCGGGTTTGAGCGGGAGCCGGTCGTCGTCGACCATGATCATCACGCCGTCCCGCCAGACGATCGGCCGCTCGGCGGCGAAGTACAGGGGGACGATGGGGATGTTTTCCAGGTGGATGTACTGCCAGACGTCGAGCTCGGTCCAGTTGGAGAGGGGGAAGACGCGGATGCTCTCCCCCTTCCGGACCTTGGTGTTGTAGAGGTTCCAGAGCTCGGGCCGCTGGTTCTTGGGGTCCCAGCGGTGGAACTCGTCGCGAAAGGAGAACACCCGCTCCTTGGCCCGGCTCTTCTCCTCGTCGCGGCGGGCGCCGCCGAAGGCGGCGTCGAAGCGGTACTTGTCGAGGGCCTGCCGCAGGGCCTGCGTCTTCATGACGTCGGTGTGGACCTTGCTGCCGTGGGTGATCGGGTTGATGCCTTTCGCCCGTCCCTCCTCGTTGACGTGGACGATGAGCTTGAAGCCGAGCTCCTGGGCGACGTACGCGTCGCGGAGCCGGTACATCTCCTTGAACTTCCACGTCGTGTCGATGTGCATCAGCGGGAAGGGAGGCTTCCCCGGATGGAACGCCTTCTCCGCGAGCCGCACCATGACGGCCGAGTCCTTGCCGATCGAATACAGCATCACCGGGTTTTCGAACTCGGCCGCCACCTCGCGGATGACGTGGATGCTCTCGGCTTCGAGCTGGCGAAGGTGGGTGAGGGAGTAGGAACTCATCACGTTTTCGGGCGGTGGAGCGGAAGACCGCCGTACTGTAGGGCATCGTCCGTGAGGCGACAATTCCACCCGGGCCGCCGCACGATGGGCCACCGCGCGCCGCAGGGGCATCGGGCGGCGGGCCGCGCGGTTGTGTCACCCGTTTCTTCCGGTTTTGTCAGGCGGGAAACGGATCGGGAAATGCGGCCCATGCCTCCGGCCCGCCGGCCATCTCGTGATCGTCGAGGCAGCAGTGCCCGAGCCTGGCGATGAGGTCGGGGGCGAGCCGTGCGCCGATGACGACGAGTTCTTGCCTCCGGTCACCCCACGGCTCCTGCCAGACGGGGGCGATCTCCTCCTCGGCGACGTCATCCGGCCACTCCGCGCGAGGTGCCGTCGCCAGCCACGATCCGCCGTGCTGCAGGCTGGAGACGACCCCTGCGCTCGACCAGATGGCCACATGGTCGTGCCGCGTCGCCAGCCAGACGACGCCCTTGGAACGGATCACCCCCTGGAAGGCTGGCCCGGTGATGAGGTCCCAGAACCGGCCGGGATGCAGCGGCCGGCGCGCCTGGAAGACCTGACTGGAAATGCCGTACGTCTCCGTCTCGGGAACGTGCGTGCCCGGGGCTTCCGCCAGCCAGCCGGGATGATCCGCGGCCGCGTCCATGTCGAACAGGCCGGTGTCGAGGACGGCTTCCAGGGGCACGCGGCCGTGGTCGGCGCGGACGGTGACCGCCCGCGGATTGAGCCTGCGCAGCAGCGCCTCCAGGTAGTCGACGTCGTCCGGCGGCGCGCGATCGATCTTGTTGATCACGATCACGTTGGCGAACTCCACCTGGTCGACGAGGAGCTGGACGAGATCTCGGGAGTCGTCGGCGTCGAGACCGATGCCACGGTCGCGAATTTCCTCGCGCGAGCAGTAGTCGTCAAGGAAATTCGCCGCGTCCACGACGGTCACCAGCGTGTCGAGCCGGGCACGCGCTGACAGGCTCTCCCCCTGTTCGTCGACGAAGGTGAACGTCTCGGCGACGGGCAGCGGCTCGGAGACGCCCGTGCTCTCGATGAGCAGCGCGTCGAACCTCCCTTCGCGGGCGAGGCGGGAAACCTCCGCGAGCAGGTCCTCGCGGAGCGTGCAGCAGATGCAACCGTTGGAGAACTCGACGAGTTTCTCCTCGGTGCGGCTCAGCCGCGCCGCCGGCGCTGCGAGCTGGCCGCCGACGAGCTGCGCGTCGATGTTGACCGTGCTCATGTCGTTGACGATCACGGCCACGCGCAGCCCGGAGCGGTTGGCGAGGATGTGGTTGAGGAGCGTGGTCTTGCCGGCGCCGAGGAAGCCGGACAGGACGGTGACCGGCAGGCGCCGGTCGGCGGACGGGATCGTGCTCATGGCGGGGCTCCGGTCGGGGGTCGGGGGCGGCGCCCGCATTCTGCCAAATACGCAATAGCGTTGCAAGTATCCCCAGCCCGTCGACCGCTGATTCGGCCCCGGCTACGGACACGCGTCGCGCAGGGCGTCGGCCTGGCGGCGGATGGCGCGGAGGTCGGCGGCCGGCTTGCGGTCGACGTTCTTGAGCTGCATCGTCATCCGCTGGTTCGTGGCCAGCAGTTTCCGATGGCGGGCGAGGAAGTCCCAGTACAGCGTGGTGAACGGGCAGGCGTCGGGGCCGGTGGCCTGCGTGGGGCGGAACCGGCAGCCCTTGCAGGCGTTGCTCATCCGGTCGATGTAGGCGCCGGACGCGCAGTACGGCTTCGACGCCATGACGCCGCCGTCGGCGAACTGGCTCATGCCGAGGGTGTTGGGCAGTTCGACCCACTCGACCGCGTCCACGTACACGGCCAGGTACCACTCGTGGACGCGGCGCGGCTCGACGCCGAACAGGAGCGCGAACAGGCCCGTGACCATGAGCCGCTGGATGTGGTGGGCGTAGCCGTGCGCGAGCGTCTGGCCGATCGCGTCGCGGAGGCAGTTCATCTCGGTGACACCGCTCCAATACAGGTTCGGCAGCGGCCGGTCGGCGCCGAGGGCGTTGCGGTCGAGGTATTCCGGCATGAACTGCCAGTAGATCCCGCGGACGTACTCGCGCCAGCCGATCACCTGGCGAACGAAACCCTCGGCGGCCTCCAGCGGCACCCGCCCCGCACGCCAGGCCCGCTCGGCGCCGGCGACGACGTCGCGCGGGTCGAGGAGCTTCATGTTCATGGCCTGCGCGAGCCGCGAGTGGTAGAGCCACGGCTCGCCGGTCCAGATCGCGTCCTGGTAGCGGCCGAAGTTCGCGAGGCGATGCGCGAGAAAATCGTCGAGCGCCCGCCGGGCGTCGTCGGGCGTGACCGGCCAGTCGAACGAGTCCAGGCTGCCGGGATGGGACGCGAACCGGGCGTCGACGAGATCGACGACCGCGCGGGTCGTGGCATCGGGCGCGAACCGCACCGGCGCGGGAAGCACCCCCGGCCCCGCCTTCGGAAACGCGCCCCGGTTCTCGGCGTCGTAGTTCCATTGGCCGCCGGCGGGCTCGCCGCCGTCCATGAGGACGCCGAATTTCTCCCGGAGCGGCCGATAAAAATATTCGAGGCGCAACTGCTTGCGGCCCGCGGCGTGCGCGGCGAAGTCGTCCCGCGAGGTGAAAAAGTGCCGGTCGGTGCGGATGTCGAGGGGAATCCCCGCCGTGTGGGCGGCGCCGCGCAGCGCTTCCTGCACCCGCCACTCGCCCGGCTCGACGACGACGAGGCGGTCGGGTTTTTGTCCGGCTTTCGTCAGCCGGACGAGGCTTGCCGCGAGCGCGGCGGCCAGCGACGCCGGCTCCTTGGGCCGCGGCTTGGCGGCGAGCTCCGTGTAGTCCACGGCGTAGCCGCGGGCCTCGAGCCGGTCGCGGAAGTGCCGCATGCCAGCGAGAAAAACCGCGATCCGGGCCTTGTGGGTCCAGACGTGGGTCGATTCCTCGGCCACCTCGGCCATCCACACGCCGTCCCGCGCGGCCTCGAACCCGTCGAAGGCGGCGCTCCGCTCGTCGAGCTGGTCACCGAGCACGAGGACAAGATGGCGCGGCATGGGAGCCTGGGGCGGGAGCGGAGCGGGCGGAGCCGGGCCGACTCATGCTACCGCCCACCGCCCGACTGACGGGCGCGGGGCCACATTCGGTGCCGGGCGCCGGTTGGCCGCGGACAGGGCCCAAGACAGGGGGGCGGTCGAAAACCGGGAAAAGAGCCGAAATAAGGCCCTTTTTTGCTTTCGTCTCCGGGCTTGCCTTCGGTTCTCCGGCCGCTAGACGATCTGCAATGGCGATGCACATGGTGTGCGTCGCCGGCCACATTCAGCGTTCCTCCAGGAACTGCTCGTGACCGCGTCGTGATCCCGGGTTCAGGCAGGCTGCTGGAAGCATTCCGGCAGTGGCCATGAACGGCCCCCAAACGGGCCGAGGATCCGTCTTCTCGCGGCACGCCTGCCCCGCCCGGTCTCGGGTCGAGGCACCGCTTCGCCAGAAAAGATTTCCCCCGGTCTTGACGTGGTTTCGGCGGTCGCCATAAACGCAAGTGAGTTGCACATGCAAATCAATAGCACATCGCGGCGGGTCGGTGGTCGGGCGTTGCGGGGTTTCACACTGGTCGAGTTGCTCGTCGTGATCGCGATCATCGCCGTCCTGCTGTCGCTCCTGCTGCCGGCCGTGCAGGCGGTGCGGGCCGCCGGTCGGCGGACGCAGTGTGGCAGCAACATGCGGCAGGTGGGGCTTGGCATTCTCGGGTTTGCCGAGACACATCAGGGCCGCTGGCCCGACACGACGCATTCCACGGAACCGGATCCGGTCACGGGAGAGTTCGTCAGGGCGTGGATCTACACCGTGGCCCCGTTCGTCGAAAGCGTCGATGCAATCCGTATCTCGCCGGACGACAAGCTGGCGGCGGATCGGCTCAAGAATCGGCTCACGAGTTTCACGCTCAACGGCTGGCTGTCGAGCGAGGCCCGTCCGGCCTTCGATCGGCTGGTGAGGATTCAGGAGACGTCGAAGTCGATCCTCGCCTTCGAACTGTCGGAAAACGAGGGCCTGAGCGTGTTTTCAGACCACGTCCATTCCTTCGATTGGTTCCGGACGTCTCGAAAGAACAGCGGCAAGGTCTTCGAAGGCGTCGCCGCCGAAGTGGCCGTCGATCGGCACGGCGGGTCCGCTCATTACCTCTATGCCGATGGGCACATCGAAACCATCAGTTCGTCCCGGATTCAGGAATGGTGCCAGCCGCCCTGGCAAACCCCCGAGTTTTCTCGCCCCCGCTGAAAGAACAGGAGAAACCGCCATGTCTTTCGTTTCGCGATACTCGTTCGCACCCAGCCGGCTCTGGGCGGTCGCCGTGGTCGCCGTGCTGCTGGGCACTCCGGGTGCGGTCATCGCCCATGACGACGTCGTGCCGTACCTTGACCTGCTTACCAACAGGCTGCGGACGGGCGGGTATGACGACCCGGCCGACACGTATTCGGTCGCGCAACGGGTCTTCGGCTACGACTTCGGCGAGGATGAGCTCGACCCATGGATCATCCGAGATCCCGGCTTCAATAACGATGAACCGCTCATCATCACTAATTTTCCAAACGGCGGGCTGCTCCCTGCAAGCCGGAATCTCTTCTTCTCTGTCTTCGGTGGTCCGTACGGTTCATTGCACTATTGGGGTGGCAACGGCAGTCCCGCATTCAGCCCGGTGACTGACGGAACCGAGATCATCATCGACTCCGGCACGCCATTTCTGCGGATCGGAGCCACGACGACGTCGGGTTCGATCAACATCGTAACCACGGGAACAGGTCGAGTGCATGATCATATCGAGTCGCTGATCGGCTCCGGGGGCAGCGGTGCCGGATTCGCCACGAACGGTGCACCAAACGGCTTCTACGCGTTTGGTGCGACACTTTCCCTGTCCGGTACCTCTCCGACGTACGGCGCATCCGATCCGATTTACTTCGTCTACAATGTCGGCATGAGCGAGTCTCTCCACGACGAGGCAATCGATTTCTACAACGTGCAGGTGGTGCCCGAGCCGTCGAGCCTGGCATTGGCCGGGATCGGGGCGGTCGGTGCCGGCCTTGCGGGGCTGCGATCTCGGCAGCGTCGGTCCCGGCAAAAAGCCGGAAAAAACCTGGCCTGAAGCCCGCGGACGGCATTTTCGCTAGGGCCGGTTAGGCCGGCCGCTCCAGTGCGGTTTCCCCTCAGGTGCCAGGCGACGGATTCGGCCGCCGGCGCCGAGGAGGGCTGTCATGATCGCACGGGCCAGAAAGGCACCCAGAATTCCCGGAGTCGGGAGGCGAACATCGCGCGGCGATCTGCCCGCAAGAAGGTCTGGCCAGTTGGCCCCGCGGCGGCCGAAGGATTCTGCCGCCGATGCAACTCGGTCTGTGCTCGCCAAACGTCGCGAGGAGTTCTTCAGCCGGCCGATCGAGTTCATTCCCTGCGCAGACTTCCGCAGAAAGGCAGCCGAGTCGCTCGCCTGCACGCCCCCCGCCGAGGCGGCGGTGCCACTCGACCAGCGGCCGAGCGACCCGGCCGCGCTCAGGGGTCTGACTCCGTACCTGGCCAGCCTCTACCAAAATCGTCTGCTCACGCCCGCCGAGGAGCAGTACTACTTTCGGCGCATGAACTGGCTGAAGTTTCGCGCGGCGAAGGCCCGGCGGCGTCTCGACAAGCGGCGGGCGACAGCCAGGCAGATGGACGATGTCGACGGCACCCTCGCCGAGGCCGAGACGGTGAAGGCGATCCTGATCACGGGCAACCTCCGGCTCGTCGTCTCGATCGCCAAAAAGTTCGTCGACCCGACCTGGTCGTTCGACGAACTCGTCAGCGAGGGGAATGTGGCCTTGATGCGGGCGGTTGAGAAGTTCAACTTTTCGCTCGGCAATCGGTTCAGCACCTACGCCACCTACGCGATCCAGCGGCACTTCTTCCGGCTCTCGCACCGCGGTCGGCAGTTTCGCAAGCGGTTCGTGAGCGACGACGCGGCCCTCCGTGACCGGGCGGAAGTCGAGCCCGACACGGCCTATCGCTCGGCGGAGCAGATCGGCGTCCTCGAGGACGTGTTCGCGGGGTTCCTCGGCGATCTCGAGCCGCGGGAGCGGCGGGTCGTGATCGCGCGGTTCGGGTTCGACGGCCGGCCGCCGCGGACGTTTCGGGAACTCGGCAGCCAGATGGGCGTCTGCAAGGAGCGGATCCGGCAGATCCAGAGCCGGGCCCTGGAGAAACTCCGCGGCATGGCGGCGGAGGCGGGGCTGGAGCAGATCGTCGGCAACTGGTTGTGACGGGTGCGCGCGCTCGCCGGGGCATCGAGGTCGATGGGATCGCTTCGCGAATCTCTCGCTACGCTCGATCTTCACGCTCCGCTAGTTCCCATCGACCTCGATGCCCCTCCCGTCCCTGGGGTGAGGCGGAACGCTGCGCTCGATCTTCACGCTCCGCGAGATCCCATCGGGCTGGTTGTCGCGCCGTCGCCGCCGTCCCGGCGTCGGCTCCGGCTTACGGTCGCCGGGCGAAGCCCGGCTCCCCGCCGGGCGTCGCCCGGCGGTTCGAAGTTTCGGCGATAGGTACGCGCAGCCGGGGGATCGGCCGAAGCTCGACGAGCGTGAGGCTATCCTGCCTCAGCGAGGAGACTTCTGCCGTCCACCGGCGGGTTGGGCCGGGGGATTGCATGCGTGTAGAACGCATCCCACTCTGAGCGACACGAAGGCGACATCATGGCAACACCACAACGCATCCTCGTCATCGGCGCCGGCGGCGGCATCGGGTCGGCCGTCACGCGGCTGATCGCCGCTGCGGGCGGATCCGTCTACCTCGCCGGCCGCGATGCCGGCAAACTCGCGCCACTCGCCGCGGAACTCGGGCTGCCCCACGGCACGCTCGATGCCACCGACCCCGACGCGGTCGACTCGTGCGCCGATGCCGCCGCCGCAGCGCTCGGCGGCCTCGACGGGATCGTCAACTGCGCCGGTTCTTTGCTCCTCAAGCCCGCCCACCTCACCACCACGGCCGAATGGCAGGCGACGCTCGCCGCCAATCTCACCAGCGGCTTCGGCTGCGTTCGCGCGGCGGGCCGCCTGCTCCGGGCGAACGGCGGCTCGGTCGTGCTCGTCTCCAGCGCCGCCGCCCGGGTCGGCATCGCCAACCACGAGGCGATCGCGGCGGCCAAGGCGGGCGTCATCGGCCTCGTCCTCTCCGCCGCGGCCACCTACGCGAAGCAGCGGATCCGCTTCAACGCCGTCGCTCCCGGGCTCGTCCGCACGCCGCTCACCAAGGGGCTCGTGTCGAGCGAGCCGGCTGAAAAGGCCTCGATCGGCATGCATCCGCTCGGCCGGCTCGGCGAGCCGGGGGACGTCGCCCGGGCGATCGTGTTTCTGCTCGACCCGGCCCAGGACTGGATCACCGGGCAGGTGCTCGGTGTGGACGGCGGCCTCGCCGACCTCAAGTCCCGCCCCTGACGGACGCGCCACTCCGTGGTATCCTCCGCGGCCATGGAAGCCTCCCCCGCACCGCGCGCCCCGCTCGCCATGACCCGGCTGGGGGTCATGATGTTCCTGGAGTTCTTCCTCTGGGGCAGCTGGATGGTGCCGATGGGGAAGTACCTCACGGCGCTGTTTGCCGGCCGCGAGGACATCGGCTCGATCATCGGCAACGCCTACGGCACCGGATCGCTGGCCGCCATCATCGCCCCGCTGCTCGTGGGGCTGGTGGCCGACCGTTTTCTGCCTGGGCAGGTCGTCCTCGGCGTGCTGCACATCGTCGGCGCCGGCCTGCTCTACGGCGTGGCCCGGGCGACCGATCCGACGACCTTCTACTGGACGCTGCTCGCCGCCGGGCTGTGCTTCATGCCCACCCTGGCACTGGTGAATTCGGTCAGCTTCGACCACCTGGCGGAGCCGCAGCGGCAGTTTCCCCTGGTCCGCGTCTGGGGCACGATCGGCTGGATCGTCGCCGGCGTCACCGTGGGCTCGCTCCTGCCGCGGATGCTGGCCGCCGATGCCCTGCCTGCGGCGCTGACGATCATGCTCCGCGGCGATCCATCGGGCAACGACGTCGGCAGAACGAACCTGCCGTTCCTGCTCGCCGCAGCCACGTCGCTCGTGCTCGGGCTCTACTCGTTCACGCTGCCGCACAGCCCCCCGAAGGGCCGCGGGCAGCAGGTGAGCGTCGCCCGGATGCTGGGGCTCGACGCCATCGGGCTCCTCAAGTCCCCCGCCTTCGCCGTGTTCGCCATCGCCAGCTTCCTGGTCTGCATTCCGCTTGCCGTCTACTACGCCAAGGCCAACGAGTACATCAGCGACATGGGGATCGCCGGCATGGTGGGGCTGGGCAGCGAGACGGTCATGACCTTCGGCCAGATGAGCGAGATCGGCTTCATGCTCCTCATGCCCTTCTTCCTCGCCCGCTTCGGCGTCAAGACGATGCTCATCGGGGGCATGGCGGCGTGGGCGGCGCGGTACGCGCTGTTCGCCTTCGGGGCCGGCTCCGCCTGGATGCTGATCCTTGCCGTGGTGCTCCACGGGATCTGCTACGACTTCTTCTTCGTCACGGGCCAGCTGTACACGGACCACGTCGCGCCGCGGGAACTGCGGGCCAGTGCCCAGGGGCTGATCGCCCTGCTCACCTACGGCGCCGGCATGTACGTCGGCAACCTGGCGTTTCCAAAAATCGCCGCCGGGCTGACCGACGCGACCGGCGCATTCCCCTGGCGGCCGTTCTGGCTGACCTTCGCCCTTATGGCCGTGGCGGTCATGGTGGCATTCGCCGTCGCCTTCCGCGACCGGGTGCGGCTCGGAGCCCCGGCCCGTGGCTGACCGGCGGCAGCCCGACGCAACTCCCTGCGGCCGGTGAACCGGCCTTGCGGACTGCGGCGGCCCTGCCTACCCTCCCGCCCCCGCCCCGTTCCGCGGGGCCGCCATGCTGGGAGGCTTCACCGATGTCGATCGCGCTTCGTGACCTGGCCGCCGCCGTTGCCGGCACGGTCGTCGGCGACCCCGCGCTGCCACTCGCGGGCGCGGCCACCCTCGAGACCGCCGGCAGCGCCGAGATCGCGCTCGTCGACGGCGCCGACAAACTCCATCTTCTCGCCCGGAGCCGGGCCGGGGCCGCCATCGTGCCGCGCGGCACGGGGCCGCTCGACCGGCCCACCATCGAAGTCGACGACGTCCACGCCGCCTTCGCCGCCACGATCGTCCGCTTCCGTCCGCCGCGGTCGCGCGCCCGGTGCGGCGTCAGCCCGCAGGCCGTCGTCGATCCCTCCGCCCGGCTGGCGGCCGACGTCGAGGTCGAGCCGCTGGCCGTGATCGGGCCGGACTGCACGATCGGCCCGGGGAGCACGATCCACTCGGGCGCCCGCCTCGCGGCCGGCTGCACGATCGGCGCCGGCAGCGAGATCTTTCCCAACGCCGTGCTCTATGAAAACACGCGAGTCGGGGCGCGGTGCATCGTCCATGCCAACGCCGTCCTCGGCGCCTACGGCTTCGGCTACCGCGTCGCCGACGGCCGCTACGCCCTGTCGGCCCAGCTCGGCTGGGTGGAGCTCGACGACGACGTGGAGGTGGGCGCCGGCACGACGATCGACCGCGGCACCTACGGGCCGACGCGGATCGGCGCCGGCACGAAGCTCGACAACCTCGTGATGATCGCCCACAACTGCCGGCTGGGCCGCCACAACATGATCTGCTCGCAGGTGGGCGTGGCCGGCAGCACCAGCACCGGCGACTGGGTGGTGATGGCCGGGCAGGTCGGCGTGCGCGACCATGTCCACATCGGCGACCGGGCGGTGCTCGGGGCCCGCTCCGGCGTCTCGGGCGACATCGAGGCGGGGAAGACGGTCCTCGGCGAGCCGGCGATCGACCTGCGCGACCGTAAGCTCCAACTGGCCACGATCAGCAAGCTGCCCGAGATGCGCAAGGAACTGAAGCAGCTCGCGGCCCGGATCGAGGGGCTGGAACGGGCCGGCAGGGCGGACGAGCCGCCGGCTTCCGCGGAGGCGGCCTAGCCGCGGCGCTTGCTCCATGGAACGACACGCGTGTGATGAGCCGGCGCCGCTGGCAGGCGAGACCGTGGGGATCCTCGCCGGCTGGGGACGGTTTCCCGTGGTGGTCGCCGAGGCGATCCGCCGGCACGGCGGCCGGACGGCGATCCTCGCCATTCGCGATCACGCCGACGCGGCCCTCGAGCCGCTGGCCGATGCCTACGGCACGGTCGGCGTCGCGGAGATCGGCACGGCGATCGATTTCTTCCGCCGGCATGGTGCCCGCCGGGCGACGATGGCGGGGAAGATCCACAAGGCGAAACTCTTCGGCCGGCGGGCGTGGCGCCGGCACCTCCCCGACTGGGTCGGGCTGCAGACGTTCTGGCCGCACTTCGTCAGCCGGCGCCGCGACAACCGCGATGATTCGCTCCTCGGGGCGGTCGCGGCGGCCTTCGACGCCCGCGGCGTGCGGGTGTGCCCGGCCACCGACTTCGCCCCCGAGCTGCTCGTCGCGGAGGGCCTGATCGCGGGCCGGCCGCTTTCCGCTCGGCAGTGGGCCGACGTGGAGTTCGGCTGGGCGTTGGCCAAGGAGATCGGCCGGCTCGACGTCGGCCAGACGGTGGTCGTCAAGGACCGGGCGCCGCTGGCGGTCGAGGCGATCGAGGGGACCGACGCCTGCATCCGCCGTGCGGGCGCGGTCTGCCCGGCCGGCGGCATGGTGGTCGTCAAGGTCGCCAAGCCGCAGCAGGACCTGCGGTTCGACATGCCCACGATCGGCATCGGGACGCTCGAATCGCTGGCCGCGGCCGGAGCGGCGGTTCTGGCCGTGGAGGCGGGACGCACCATCCTCGTCGAGCGGGAGGCCCTCGCGGCCCGCGCCTGCGAGCGGGGCATCGCGATCGTGAGCTGTTGCGACGCGGCCGGCCGGCCCGCCCGCGGCGACGCCCGCGCGGCCTGAGCGGGGACTGCGCTATACTGCCGGCATGTCAGCCCGCCTCGTCCGCCTGTTGATCGCCCCCGCGCTCGTCTGCCAGTTCGGTGCGCCGCGCGGCAGCGCGGAACCGCCACCGGTCGCCGCGCCGGTCGTGGAGCCCGCCGTCCGTTCCGCGACGCGACCGCTGCCGATCGACACGGCGATCGACCGCGACACGCCGATCCCGCCGGCGGCGACCCATCACATGGGCCGCGAGATCGCCCAGGCGATGCACTTCGCCGGCGCCGACTGGCTGGTCCGCGAGAGCCGGCAGCGCGAGGAGGACTGCCGCCTGCTGCTCGGGGCGCTCAACGTGCGGCGCGGTCAGACGATCTGCGACATGGGCTGCGGCAACGGTTTCTACACGCTGGAACTCGCCCGCCGGGTCGGCCCCACGGGGACCGTGTACGCCATCGACATCCAGCCCGAGATGCTGCGCTTGCTCGCCGAGCGGGCCGGCGCCGAGGGACTGACGAACATCCGGCCGGTGCTCGGCACGGTGATCGATCCGCGCCTGCCGAAGCGTGGCGTGGACATCATCCTGTGCGTCGACGTGTATCACGAGTTCTCCCATCCGGCCCAGATGCTGGCGGCGATGCGGGCAAGCCTCGCCGACGGCGGAAGGTTGGTGCTGGCCGAGTTCCGCGGCGAGGACCCCGCGGTGCCGATCAAGCCGCTCCACAAGATGACGAAGGACCAGATCCGTGTGGAACTCGGCCCGGCCGGGTTCGCCGTGGCCCGGGAATTCGATCGGCTTCCCTGGCAGCACCTGATGTTTTTCCGGGCCGCCGCCCCGGATCCGGCCGGCAAAACCGGCGGTTTTCCGCGGTAAATCAGGGGTTCATCCGGGTGGGGCGCGGTCCCCTGTCCGGCGGGCTGGGCGGTCCGTTGCATCGGTCATCTTTCCCGGCCATACTCTGCGCACACCCCCGCGGCGGCGATGTGCCACTCATGGCTCGTCCCACCGGTGGGGTGCCCCGCCCGAACGGAATCCCCACCATGGCACTCAGGCCGGCCAGCTTCCGAGCGGCGGATTCGGCTGCCCGTGATCCGCGCGGTGGGACGCTCGATCCGTCAGTCGTCTGTCATCCGCTCGAAGAGGGTCGCTGCGTCGATGGCAGCCCGGTCCACGGCAACTGGGTGCTCGGCGGCAACGCCACCGTCAAGCGGATCGCCAAGTCGATCGAACGGGCGGCCGAGGTCGAGTGCACGGTGCTCATCTGCGGTGAGACTGGAACCGGCAAGGAACTCTGGGCCCGGCTGCTGCACCGCAGCGGCCCGCGGCGTAACAAAGCGTTCGTGCCCGTGAATTGCGCCGCGCTGACGGAGACGCTCGCCGAAAGCCAGCTCTTCGGCCACGAGAAGGGCGCGTTCACCGGGGCCAACGGCCGCTCGCTCGGCATCTTCCGGGCGGCACAGGGGGGCGTCGTGTTTCTCGACGAGATCGGCGAGATGCCCGAGCCGCTGCAGGCGAAACTGCTCCGCGTCTTGCAGCAGCGGGAGGTGCTCCCCGTGGGCGCCAGCGAGCCGGTGCCGATCGACGTGCAGGTCGTCGCGGCCACGAATCGCGACCTCGAGGAGGAGGTCGAGCAGGGGGGGTTCCGCGAGGATCTCTACTACCGGCTCAACATGATCGAGCTGAAGATTCCGGCCCTGCGGGAGCGGACCGAGGACATTCCGCTGTTCGTCGACTTCTTCGCCCGTCGGCTCGCCGATCGCTACCGTCTGCCGGCATGGGAGCCGACGCCGGAAGTGCTGGCCGAGTTCTGCCGCTTCCCGTGGCCGGGCAACGTGCGTCAACTCGAGCACGTGATCGAGCAGGGTTACGTGCTGCAGACCGATCCGATGCTGCCCACCCCGAAGCGGCCGGTTCGCGACGGCAACGGGTCGGGCCGGCTCCCCTGCCTCGATCTCGCCAAACTGCGGGAGCAGGCGATCAAGGAAGCGCTCGAGATGACCCGCGGCCACAAGGCGAACGCCGCGAAACTTCTCGGTGTCCACGCCAACACGATGACCCGCCTGCTGCGTGAGATCGACGGCGGCACGTCGGCCGAGGACGATGCTGGCTAGCCGCTGATTCGTCAACGGATCCGGCAGGTGTCATCGCTGCAGCGGCCGGCGAACTCGTAGCGGCGGGCAGCGATCCAGGCGTAGAGCCGGCTCCACAGGGGCAGCGTGCCGGGAATGTGAAGCAGCATCGCCAACGGCCAGAGTGGCACGATCCGGCGGGACAAGTAGCGGACCGCCTCGGCACCCCCCCGGGCAGCGCCCGTGTCGTCGACGACGAACATCCGGTCCATCAGGTCGGCGACGGGAATCTCGGGAAAGTCATGGGCCACGGAGGGCTCGTGCAGCGACGTGAACCGCAGCCGGCCGCCGAAGTCGAGCCGGCGGAGCAGGGCGATCTGCCGTCGGCAGAACCGGCACTGCCCGTCGTAGAGAACCGTGTCGTGCTCGGGATGTCGGGCTGTGTGAATCATCGGGACGGGCCTGGTCGGTGGGGTGCTGGGCAGCCTGAAAAGAACCCCCTGCAGGGAGCCGCCACGCGATCCACTCGCGGCCCGGGCGGGTCACGGCGACGAGTGACAACCCTTCTTGACAACCGCATCCGGCAGCCCCAGATAACCGGCAGCCCCTGAGAACCGGCAGGTTCAGTGGTTCAGGCTCCGCCACGGCTGGCCGGTCGGTGCCGCCTGCTTCACCGGCAGCGTGACGAAGTGGAGGATCGTCACCGCCCCGACCGAAAGCAGCGCCCACGGTGCCCAGTCAGGGGCCGTCACGGTCCGCGGCTGTCCGCCCTGGAGCGGCATCACCGAGGCTGAATCGACGAGCAGCATCTCGACGCCGAGGATGCAGGAGAAGGCGCCCAGCGCCAGAAACACGCTCTTCCACATGGCCTGCCCGTCCGTGATTCGCGCGCCGGGGAACCGGGGCCCGGCACCTCGCCCTCCCAGGGCAATCGGCCGCGCCAGGGTGCCGAATGCAGCGGCCCCGCAGCCGGGCCTGACGGCACCGATTGACGGGGATCTGCGGGCTGGGCGTGATCACACCATTTCCGCGCACGGGTCGATGCGGCCTTCGTGCAGATCGGCGACCTTCCACGCGGGGCTGCCCAGCCGCTGCTGGACGGGCACGGGCTCCCAGCCACGCCGACGGCGAAAGGCGTGAGAGCCGGCGGGCGGTCGGTCAGGTCCCGGCCGCGGATTGGCCGACGTCGCCCCCCTCCGCGGCCGGCCGCGGGCCGAGCCGGCGTTCGGCGGCGGTTCCGGGCACCAGTTGCGGGGCGTCGGTCGCCTTCTCGACGATCGTGCGCAGTTCGTCGCCGTCGATCACCTCGCACTCGATCAGCCGTCGCGTGACCGCCTCGAGGGCTGGACGGCGGGTGTCCAGGATCCGGCGCACGCAGGTCATGGCCGCATCGACGATCCGCCGCACCTCCTCGTCGATCTCCCGGGCCGTTTGCTCGCTGTGGCTGCGCGGGGCGGGCAGGTCGGCGCCGGCAGCCGCCAGGAACGGCGACCGCTGGCTCTCGCGGTAGGTCACCCGCCCCAGCCGGCTCATGCCGTAGTCCATGACCATCGCCCGGGCGATGGCACTGGCCCGCTCCAGGTCGTTCTGGGCGCCGGTCGAGACGTCGGCGTAGACCATCTCCTCGGCGATCGTACCGGCGAGCAGCACCTGGATCCGGCTCTCCAGCTCGCTCTGCGTGAGCAGGTAGCGGTCGTCCTCGGGCCGCTGCATGGTGTAGCCGAGGGCGGCGAGGCCGCGGGGAATGATCGACACCTTGTGCACGGGATCGGTGTTGGGGAGCGAATAGGCGACGAGGGCGTGGGCGGCCTCGTGGTAGGCGACCCGGCGCTTCTCGTCCTCATGAATCACCCGCTTCTTCTTCTCCAGGCCGGCGGTGACCCGCTCGACACCCTCGTTGAACTCGTCCATCCCGACCGACGTCTTGTCCTTGCGGGCCGCGAGCAGGGCGGCCTCGTTGACGAGGTTGGCGAGATCGGCGCCGACGAAGCCCGACGTGATCCGGGCGATCTGCTCGATGTTGACCGCCGGGTCGAGCTTCACGTTGGCGACGTGCACCCGGAGGATCGCCTCGCGGCCGCGGACGTCGGGTCGATCGACGAGCACGTGGCGGTCGAAGCGGCCGGGGCGGAGCAGGGCCGGATCGAGCGTCTCCGGACGGTTGGTCGCCGCCAGCACGATCACGCCGCTGTTGCTCCCGAACCCGTCCATTTCCACGAGCAGGGCGTTGAGCGTCTGCTCGCGCTCGTCGTGGCCGCCGACCACGCTCGTACCCCGCGTCTTGCCCAGGGCGTCGAGTTCGTCGATGAAGATGATGCACGGTGACTTGGCCGCCGCCTGCTGGAACATGTCCCGCACCCGCGCGGCGCCGACGCCGACGAACATCTCGACGAAGTCGCTGCCGGAAAGGCCGAAGAACGGCACCCCGGCCTCCCCGGCGATCGCCTTGGCGAGGAGCGTCTTGCCGGTGCCGGGTGGTCCGACGAGGAGCACGCCCTTGGGGATGTGGCCGCCGAGCACCTGGTACTTCTCGGGACTGCGCAGGAACTCGACCACCTCGCGGAGTTCCTCCACCGCCTCGTCGATGCCGGCGACGTCGTCGAACGTGATCCCCAGATCCTCCTGGGCGTACATCTTGCCGCGGCTCCGGCCGAAGGCCATCGGGCTGCCGGCGCCGCCGAGCCGGCGCATCATCAGGTAGAAGGCGAGGCCGAACAGCCCCGTCAGCAGGAGCATCGGCAGCCAGTTACGCCACGGGCTCGGCGGCCCCTCGTGGGAGAAGGGGACGCCATGCTCGCGGAGCCGGTTCTCCAGGGCCACGTCCGCCTGGCCGCTGGGACTCTTCGCCGTGCGGAACCGGCGGACGACTCCACGGCCGTCCGCGCCGGTCTTCGCCGTCATGCCGCCGGCGTCAGGGCCGGGCTCCTGCCCGGGCTGGCTGTTCGGCGGCAGTTCGCGCACGGATCCGCTGAGCTGGTGCGTGCCGATCCTCACGTCGGCGAGCCCGCCGTAGCGGACGGGCTGGCCGCCGGCAGGCCGGACCTCGATCCACCGCGCCTCCTCGTCGGCCTGATCGGCCGCCGCGACGAGACGCTCGAAGTCGGTGAGCGACAGCTCCAGGTCCGGCGTCGCGACGATCAGGTTCATCGCGAACAGGCCGGCCACGCCGGCGGCGACGAGTGACCAGACGAGGCTGCCGCCGGTGGGGCGGCGTTCCGGGGATCGCTTGGGAACGTCTCGTTTTTTCGCCATGGGACGACGTGTGGGTCCTGCCAGGGGGAAGCTGATCCGAAAGGAACCGTGCATCCTAAGCCGAAGAAAACCGGGCGACAAACGGCAGCCGCACCGGAGCCCTTGCGGTCGGTGGCCGCCGGTTCGCCAGCGGGTTTCGCATGGCGATCCCGGTCGCCGTGCCGTAGACTCGTGGAGTTCGAGGGTCCGTTCTCCGCCAGAATCCGCCATGACGTCCCCCGCCAGTTGTCCCACAGCCGAGGGACCGGTCCGCCGGTCCCCGGATCCAGGCAGTGGCGTCGATCCGGGTGGTCGTCCGCTGGCCGTGGCCGTGCTGGGCTCGACCGGCAGCATCGGCATGAGCACGCTGGACGTGATCGAAGCGGCCCCCGATCGGTTCACCCCCCACCTGCTGGCAGCCCAGCGCAGCGTCGGGAAACTGCTGGAGCAGGCCTGCAGGCTGCGGCCCCGGTGGGTCGTCGTCACCGATCCGGCCGCGGCCGCCACGATCGGGGCCGCCAGCCTGCCCGCGGGCACGCGGCTCGCCGTCGGCGCCGACGCGCTCGACGACCTCGTCCGCGACCCCGCGGTTGACCGGGTCGTGTCGGCGATCGTCGGTGCCGCCGGGCTGCGCAGCACGTGGGCCGCGGTCGAGGAGGGCAAGACGGTGGCCCTGGCCAACAAGGAGACGCTCGTCATGGCCGGGCCGCTGGTGATGCGGCTCGCCGCCCGCACCGGGGCCGCCATCCTTCCCGTCGACAGCGAGCACTCCGCCATCCAGCAGGCGCTCTGCTCCGGCACGGGCGCGGAGGTGCGCCGGATCGTGCTCACCGCCAGCGGGGGGCCGTTCCGCACCCGGCCGGCGGAGACGTTCGCTGCGATCACGCCGGAAGAGGCGCTGCGGCACCCCACCTGGTCGATGGGGCCGAAGATCACGATCGACTCGGCGACGATGATGAACAAGGCTTTGGAGCTGATCGAGGCGCGCTGGCTGTTCGGCGTGCCTGCCACGAAGCTGGAGGTGCTCGTCCACCCGCAGTCGATCGTGCACTCGATGGTCGAGTTCGTCGACGGCTCGGTGATCGCGCAGCTCAGCCCGCCCGACATGCGGCTGCCGATCCAGTACGCGCTCTCCTACCCGCGACGGCTCCCCGGCCCCGCGCGGCGGTTCGATTTCACGCGCGGCTTCGCCCTCGAGTTCGCGCCCCCCGATCCCGCCCGCTTCCCGGCGCTCGCGCTCGGGCACGAGGCCGCGTCCCGGGGGGGCACGGCGGGCGCCGTGCTCAACGCCGCCAACGAGGAGGCCGTCCGCGGCTTCCTCGCCGGCCGCCTCCGATTCACCGACATCGCCGCCGTCTGCGGCCGGGTGCTCGAAGCGCATCCCTTCCAGGACGATCCCACGATCGAGGACATCCGGCGGCTCGACGCCTGGGCCAGAGAGGAGGTCGTCACGTGGTCTGCTGCCTGATCGCCGCGGAAACCTGGATCCAGTGGCTGCTCCAGCCGTCGAGCTGGTGGGTGATCCTGCTGGTCGCCGGCGGCCTGGGGTTCGTGATCTTCGTCCACGAACTGGGCCACTTCCTCGTCGCCAAGGCCTGCGGGGTGAAGTGCGAGAAGTTCTACCTCGGGTTCGACGTCGGCGGCCTCAAGCTCTGCAGCTTCAAGTGGGGGGAGACGGAATACGGCATCGGCGCCCTGCCGCTCGGGGGCTACGTGAAGATGCTCGGCCAGGACGACAACCCGGCCGCGGCCGCCGCCGAGGCGGAACGGGCCCGGGCATCGGGCGACCTGCCGCCGGAGCCCGTGGCCGGCGCCCATCCCGCCTGGGATCCGCGCAGCTACCCGGCCCAGAGCGTGCCCGAACGGATGGCGATCATCTCAGCCGGCGTGATCATGAACGTGATCTTCGCCGTGCTCATGGCGTCGCTGGCCTACGGGCTGGGCGTCCGGGAACAGGCTGCGACGCTGTCTGGCTCGCGCCCTGGCGGTGCCGCCTGGCGGGCCGGACTGCGCACCGGTGACGAGATCACGGCCATCGCCGGCAGGCAGGATCCGATGTTCGAGGACCTGATCCACGCCGTCACGGTGGGCAGCGTCGAGCGTGGTGTCGAACTGACGGTGCGTCGGCCGGCCGACGGCTCGACGCGGACGCTGACCCTCAAGCCAGACATCGACCTCGGCAAGCCGACGCTCGGCATCACCGGCCCCAGTTCGCTGACCGTGCCCGCCGACCTCAAGGTCGGTCTGCCGGGGTCCGCCGGTCAGGCCCGGCCGGCGCTCCGCGGCGGCGACCGGGTGACGGCCGTGGGTGGAACAGCGGTGGGGTCTTATGCCGAACTGATCGCGGCGCTCGCGCCGCTGGCCGACAAGCCGGTCACGCTGACTGTCCGCCGCACGGGGGACGAACCCGCCGCGCCGGAGCAGGATCTGGACGTCGTCCTCGAGCCCCAGCCGCGACGCATCACTGGCCTCGTGATGACCGCCGGACCGATCAAGGCCGTGCAGGAAGGCTCGCCGGCCGCCGGCGCCGGGCTGCAGCCCGGCGACAGGATCGTCTCGGTCGCCGCTGAACCGGTGGGCGACCCGCTGACCCTCGACGACCGGCTGCGCCGGTTGGCCGGGACCCCGGTGAAGATCGACGTGGACCGGGCCGGCACGCCGGTCGCGGTGGAGATCGAGCCGCGCCGGGTGGAGTGGGTGGAATCGAACCTGCTCTCCAAACTGGCCTCGGTGCCGTCGATCGGAGTCGCCCTCGCCGTCGAGGCGGTCGTGGCCGGCGTCGATGCGGACGGACCGGGGGCGAAGGCCGGCGTCCAGGTCGGCGACCGGGTCATGGCGGTGCAGTTGATCGATCCGGCCGCCGCGGGCAAAACCAAGGGCACGGCGGTGACGCTCACCGCCAACAACCAGTGCTGGCCGATGGTGGCTGCCGAGATGCAGTATCTCGAGCCTGGCAAGCGGCTCCGGCTCACGCTCGAGCCCGCTGCCGGCGGCAAGCCGCGGGACGTGGACCTCGAGCCGGCTCCGTCCCGCGACCTGTTTGTGGTCGAGCGCGGCCTGTTCTTCGAGCCCGTCGAGCGGACCTTCAAGGCGCGGTCGATCGGTGAGGCCCTCTCCAAGGGGACGCGGAAGGCGTTCCAGGGGCTGGCGATGGTCTATGGATTCCTGCAGAAACTGACGCAGAACCAGATCAGCCCGCGGCTGCTCGGCGGGCCGATCACCATCGCCCAGCAGGCCGCCAAGTCGGCCGAGGACGGCTTCAGCAGCCTGCTCCTTTTCCTGACGATGCTGTCCGCGAACCTGGCCGTCGTGAACTTCCTCCCCATCCCCGTCCTCGACGGCGGGCACATGGTGTTCCTGCTCTACGAATGGGTCCGGGGCAAGCCGCCGAGCGAGGGCGTCGTCGGTGTGCTCAGCTACCTCGGCCTGGCGCTGATCCTGACGCTGATGCTCTTCGTGTTCGGCCTCGACCTCGGGCTGATCCCGAGACGATAGCTGGCCGCAGACCGGGGCTCGTTCCCGCCCCACCCGCCGACGGCGCGAATGCAGCGCGATAGTCACGCCGCGAACCAGCGGGGCATCACGCCCCAGCCGCAGGAAGACGGCAGCAGTCGCGTCGCTGAGGCAGGATAGCCTCACGCTCCGCGTCCTGCTGCCGTTCTTCCTGCTCCGTCAGATGTCGCGTACCCACTCGGCGCCGGGCGCACGCCCGGCGTGGGAGCCGGGCTGTGCCCGGCGACCGTAAGCCGGAGCCGACGCCGTGTCGTCGGCGACGGCGCGAAACCTAGCGAGCCTCACGCTCCGCGTCCTGCTGCCGTTCTTCCTGCTCGGTCAGATGTCGCGTACCCACTCGGCGCCGGGCGCACGCCCGGCGTGGGAGCCGGGCTGTGCCCGGCGACCGTAAGCCGGAGCCGACGCCGTGTCGTCGGCGACGGCGCGAAACAGTGCCGGGTCAGGTCCGCTCGGTGCCCGTGTCGAGCACCGCCATGAAGGCCTTCTGCGGGATGTCGACCGAGCCGATGCTCTTCATCCGCTTCTTGCCCTCCTTCTGCTTCGCCCACAGCTTCTTCTTCCGGGAGATGTCGCCGCCGTAGCACTTGGCGGTGACGTTTTTGCGCATCGCCGAGATCGTCTCCCGGGCGATGACTTTGGTGCCGATCGCCGCCTGGAGGGCGATCTCGAACATGTGCCGGTCGATCTCGCCGCGCAGCTTCTTGACGATCGCCCGGCCGCGCCGGTCGGCGTCGCGCCGGTCGCAGATGATCGACAGGGCGTCGACCTTCTTGCCCCCCACGACGATGTCGAGGCGGACGAGGTCGGCGGGGAAGTAACCGATGAGCTCGTAGTCCATCGTCCCGTAGCCCCGGGTGACGCTCTTGAGCTTGTCGTGCATGTCGTAGATCACCTCGGCCAGCGGGAGGTCGAAGGTGAGCATCGCCCGGGTCGGCGACAGGTATTCGGTCTTCAGATAGGTGCCGCGCCGGTCGGTGCAGAGCTGCATGATCGGTCCGATGTGCTCGACCGGAGTGAGGAAGTTGGTCCGCACGATCGGCTGGCGGAACTCCTCGATCTGGCCCGCGTCGGGCACGTCCTGCGGATTGGTGATCTCGATCGTCTCGCCGGTCGCCTGGAGGATCTGGTAGGTGACGTTGGGGGCCGTCTGCACGAGGTCGAGATCGGCCTCCTGCTCCAGCCGCTGCTGGATGATCTCCATGTGGAGCAAGCCGAGGAAGCCGCAGCGGAAGCCAAAGCCCAGCGCCTCGCTCGACTCCGGCGCGTACTCGAACGACGGGTCGTTGATGGCGAGCTTTTCCAGCGAATCGCGGAGCTCCTCGAAGTTCTCCCCCTCGGACGGATAGAGCCCGCAGTACACCATGCGCTGCGGCGGCTTGTAGCCGGGAAGGGCCGGCGCTGCATGGTCGCCGGGAATCGTCACCGTGTCGCCGATGTGGACCTGCTTGACGTCCTTGATGTTGCAGACGAGGTAGCCGACCTGGCCGGCGACGAGTTCGTCGCAGGCCCGCCGTTGCGGGACGAACTGGCCGAGTTCGAGCACCTCGTGCGTGGCCCCGGTCCGCAGGAAGCGGATTTTCTGTCCCTTGCGAATCGAGCCGTCCACGAGCCGCACGTAGGTGATGGCACCGCGGTAACTGTCGTAGTGGCTGTCGAAGATCATCGCCCGCAGCACGGCGGCGGGGTCGCCCTGGGGGGGCGGAATCCGCTCGACGATCGCGGCCAGCAGGTCGTCGATGCCGATGCCCGTCTTGGCGCTGGCCCGGATGACGTCCGCGGAGTCGATGGCCAGGCTCTGCTCCATCTCCAGGAGCACCTCGTCCACCCGGGCATGGACCAGATCGACCTTGTTGATCACCGGCACGATCGCCAGGTTCTGGTTGATGGCGGCGTAGGCGTTGGCGACGGTCTGGGCCTCGACCCCCTGGAAGGCGTCGACGAGGAGCACCGCCCCCTCGCAGCAGGCGAGGCTGCGCGAGACTTCGTAGTGGAAGTCGACGTGGCCGGGCGTGTCGATGAGGTTCAGTTCATAGAGCCTGCCCCCGTGGCGGTATTCCATGCGCACCGCGCGGGCCTTGATCGTGATCCCGCGCTGCCGCTCCAGCTCCATGTCGTCGAGCATCTGCTCCTTGAGATGACGCTTGTCCACGGTGCCGGTCCGCTCCAGGAGCCGGTCGGCGAGGGTGCTCTTGCCGTGGTCGATGTGGGCGATGATGGAGAAGTTGCGGATCTGCTTGCAGTCGATGGCCATGGAAGGATTCTAGACGAGTTTGCCTCCGTGTGCAGGATCGGGCAGCAGCGCCCGGCGGCCGGAGTCCACCCGGTCCAGCGTGGCGGGCGTCAGCGGGCGCGGATGTGATCGAGCCGGGCGAGGCCCGCGGCGCCGATCGACCCGGCGTCGCCGCCGAGGCTCGCGTAGCGGATCACGGTCTTCTCGGCGAGCACGGGGAACGTCCGGCCCCGGACCTCGTCGCGCACGCGGTCGATGAACTCCCGCCCCAGCGGGTCGGCGTCGCCGCCGAACGTCATCGCCCCGCCGATGAGCACCATCTCGGGATCGATCGTGTGCATGAGCGTCACCACGCCGATCCCCAGCCAGCGGGCCGTCTCCAGGATCAGATCGCGGGCCAGTGGATCGCCGGCGCGGGCCGCGTCGGCAATCACGATCGGCGTCAGGGGAGCGGCGGCGGTGGTGAGCATGCCGCCAGCACCAGCCGCCAGCGCCTCGCGGGCCCGGGCCACGAGCGCCGTGGCGCTCGCGTAGGCCTCGAGATCACCCGGATGACCGAGCGGGCAGCGGCGGGCGCCGGCCGAGGCGTCGACGACGATGTGACCGCACTCCGACCCGTGGCTGTGGGCACCGGAGACATTCAGGTCGCCGATGATGATCCCGCCCCCCACACCGGTGCCGAGCGTCAGCAGGATCAGGCTCGAGGCAGCGCGGCCGGAGCCGACCCAGAACTCGCCGTACGCGGCCGCATTCGCGTCGTTGGCATAGGACACGCCATGGCCGCAGTGCGCCGCCACACGGTCGCGGATCGGGAAGTTCTCCCAGCCGGGCAGGTTGCCCGCCGTGAGGATCAGCCCCGCGGGAAGGTCCTGCGGCCCCGGCGTCCCCAGGCCGACGCGGGCGATGGTCTCCGTCGAGACGCCGGCCTGCGCGGCGAGGATCCCCACTGCCCGCCCCATGCGCAGGGCGGCATCCTCGGGACCGCGGCCGACGGCGGTCGGCTCGGTGTGGAACGCCAGCATGGCGCCGGCGGAATCGACCAGCGCCGCCTTGATGTTCGTGCCCCCGAGGTCGAGGCCGGCGAACAACGGCTGCCGGGCGTCCGCGGCGGCGACCAGGCTCCGCTGCGCCGTCATTCCGGTAGCCGGCCGGTTTCCACCGCCGGCGTCGGCCCCGTGCAGGACTTCATGAAGGCCACGAGGTCGGCCTTCTCGTCCGCCGTCAGCGTGAGCGGCCTGATCTTCTCGCTGAGGTGCGGGTTGGCGTGGCCTCCCTTGTCATACCACTCGACGACCTCCTCGAGGGTCGCCAGTGAACCGTCGTGCATGTAGGGGGCCGTCAACTCAACGTTTCGCACCGTGGGAGTCTTGAAGGCGCCGGTGTCCTTGGGGTCCTTCGTGACCGCGAACCGGCCCGGATCGGGCGCGGGCTTGTCCATGCCGATGCCGATGTTGTGGAACTTCTCGTCGGCGAGGTTCGCGCCGACGTGGCAGGCCGAGCAGTTCCCCTTCGTGCCGAAAAAGATCTCCCGGCCGCGCAGCGCCGAGTCGGAGAGCGGCTCGGCGGCGGCCGCCGCCTTCGCGGCCGCGTGCCGCTTGGCCAGATCGGCGTCCTCGGCCAGGTCGTCGGCGTCGAGCGCTTGAAGCCGCTGCCACTCCGCACCGAGGTCGTACGGCGATGGGGACGTGACCAGCACGCGCTCGAAGGCGGCGATCGCCTCGCCCACCCGCTCGATCGTCAGTTCACCGAACACCTTGTCGAACTGCCGGCGGTAGGCGGGAATCCCGTTCAGCCGCTGCACCACGCCCTCGTGCGTGAACCCCATCTCGATGGGATTGGCGATCGGCCCGATCGCCTGGGCTTCGAGGGAGTCGGCACGGCCGTCCCAGAACTGGGCCGCCGAGAGGATGCGGTTGAACGACACGGGCGAGTTGCGGCCCCCCTTCTGGCCGCCAATGCCGACGCCCGTCTGCGTGTGCGCCGTGTAGCCCATCGCCGGGTCGTGGCAGCTGGCGCAGCTCACGGTCGAGTCGGCAGAGAGCCGGGTATCGAAGTACAGCTGCCGGCCGAGCTCGACCTTCGCCCTCGTCAGCGGGTTCTTGTCGAGCCCGTGGATCTGGTCCTTCCCCTGGGACAGGCCGATCGGCAGGATCGGCTGGAGGACGACGTGGTTGCGCGGCTCCGCAAGCCAGGCTTCGACATCAGCCAGCGTCACCTTGCCGGCGCCGGGAATGCCGGCGGTGAGAGCGGCATCACCGAGCGACACCTTCTCCTCCACCAGCGCTGCTGGAGCCGAGGCGGCCTGCGGTGTGGCCGGGGCGGTGGCCGGGGCGGGGTTCGTGGCGGGGGCGGGCGTGGCCGCCGTCGTCGGCTGTTCCGCGGTCGGCTTCGCGGGCGGCGGCGCCGTGGCCGGCGTCTCGGCCGGCAAACGCTCGATCTCCTCGATCTCGACGACCGCGTCGCTCGACGTCGTCCGGTTGCCGCTGCAACCGCCCCCACCGGTCAGCGCCAGGATGGCCGCCGTCCACAGGCAGGCCAGCGGGATCGCCTTCATCGGGTCACTGCCGGCAACCCGCGACACACAAGGAAACGACATGCGACAACCTCCTGAATGACGGGGGACGCCCGAGGGGAACCGGCCCCAGAGCCTCGACTGCCGAACACCCCCTTAGTGTAGCCAGGGCGACAAGCCCGTCCGAGAAAGGGGGGAACGCGTGGCCGGCGGGCGGCCCGCCCCCGGCGTCAGTCGTCGGCGACGAGGTCGGGGGTCGCCAGCCAGTCGAGTTCACCGGCCAGGCCCGGGCCGTCGTCGAGTCGCACGCAGGCGATCGCCCCCTTCTGCATCCGGACGGCGGCCGTGCCGTCGCCGATCGCCAGGGAGACGAGCCTGCCGATGCAGGGGGCGTGCCCCACCCAGGCGACGCGTCCCGCGTTCTGCTGCACGGTCCACTCGACGAGCGCCTGCCAGTCGGCCGGCGGCGCGAGTGCGTCGACGACCTCGATCCGCGGCGCGGCGGGGAGGGTTTCGGCGAGGATCTCCGCCGTCTGCCGGGCGCGGACCAGCGGGCTCGTGGCGATGAGGTCGATCGCCATGCCGGCGCCGGCCAGCCGGCGCACCAGCCGCGCAAACCGCTTGACGCCCCGCCTGGTGAGTCGGCGCGCCTCGTCGGCCACGCCGGCCGCCGGCTCCTCCGCGACGGCGTGCCGGACGAGATACAGTCGGGTGGTGAGCGTGGCCATGCCGCGGATTGTGCGGTCGGTGTCGGCCTCCGGCAAGATCAGCCAAGATCAGACGCGGCGCCAGACGGACTCCCAGGGGACCGCCGCCACCCTGACGGCGGCCTCGGCCTCGCCCCGCCAGCGCGCCGCGTCGACGGGGTAGCCGGCCGTCTCCCGCAGGCCGGGAATCCGCGCGGACCAATGGGCGTTGAAGGCCAGCATGGAAAGCTCGCGCAGGTACTTCGCCGTCATGCTCGCCAGTGCCACCGGCATCCGCCCCTCGCCGCCGACGGTGAACTCGAACCGGCAGCCGGCAGCCGGCAGTTCGTAGGCCGAATGCCCGGCCGTCTCGGCAAGGACGTGGACCACGGCGGTCTCGAACTGGGCGGCCAGCAGCGCGGCATACCGGCGCCGGCCGCCATGACGATCGCACCACATCACGGCCGGCCCGCGCGGCACGGCGGGGAGGATGCCGGCAGCGAGCTCGAGCGTGGTCTGGGAGAGGATGTCGGACTTGTTGAGGCCCGACCCGAGAAGACGATTGAACTGGGCCGGCTGCACGATGCGGCCGTGGACCGCCACCAGCCGGACGCCGTGCGCCGCGAGCCCGGCGGCGATGACGCCGGCCCGGGCCGCGGTCTCGTGCGCCGGTGCCGCACGGGGCAGCGTCAGGGCTTCGAGCGTGTCGCGCTCCGGCGGCTCGCCCGCCGCCTCCGGGACGGCGCCGGCGGCGACGAGCGACCGCCAGTCGGCAGGGGCGGCGCCGGTGGCGATGGTCAGGGCCGCCAGCGCGCCGTGCTCGAGCGCGGCCCAGCCGCTGCCCCCCCGGTAGACCTGCTTCGAATCCCGCCACGGATCATCCAGCGCCGCGCTCGCCGCGGCGAGGATCGCCTCCGCCTCGGCCGCCGGGCCGGCCACGTCCCAGAGCGTGGCGGCGATGACGAGCGGTCCGAGGTTCGGCCCGTAGCCCGCCTCGTCGGTGCCGACGACGAGCGTCATGTCCCCGCCCCGCCGGCCGGTCCGGGAAACTGCCGGCAGTATTCGTACACGGCGATCGCCGCGCTCGTCGCGGCGTTCAGGCTGTGTGGCATTCCTGCCAGCGGGATCTCGGCCACCCGATCGAGCCGTTCCAGCACCTCGGGCTCGAGGCCGAGCCGCTCGTTGCCGATCACCAGCACCGTCCGGGCCAGGAATGAAAAGGAGAACAGCGATTCGGCACCGGTCGTCTGCTCGAGCCCCACGATCTGGTACTCCTCGGCCCGGAGCCGGTCGAGCACGGGGGGCAGACTGCGATGCACGTCGAACGTCACGGCGTCCGCGCCGTCCCGCGCGATCCGGCCGTGGAGGCCGGCGGCGCCGCAGGCCACGACCCGGCGGATGCCGAAGCAGCCACAGGTCCGTACGATGTGGGACAGGTTGACGTGGCTGCGCATCGGCGCGCAGGCGACCACCAACTCCCGCGGGACGGGGAGCGCGTGCGGAGGCTTGTGACGGATGTGGACGAACCGTGGCATGCGTGGTGACGGCCGGGCGGGGTGTCGCGGTGCATTCTGCGGCATCGCCCGGGGAACGGGAATCCTCCTCGTCGGCATCGTCGCCGCGGCCGGCGGATGCGGCACGCCGGCGGCCCCCGCCGCCGCCGTCCGGCTGGACCTTGTCGATCACGACGGGCTCCTCGAGGCCGTGGCCCGGCAGCGCGGCCGGGTGGTCGTGCTCGACTGCTGGAGCACGTCGTGCCCGCCGTGCGTGAAGGAGTTTCCCCGGCTCGTGGCCCTGGAGGCGAAGTACCGGGGCCGGGTCGCCTGCCTGTCGCTGGCCTTCGATTTCGAGGGGCTGGGGAGCGTCGCGGAGGCGGCCCGGCGGGTCGAGGAGTTCCTGCGCACGGTCAACGCCGGCCGGATCGTCAACCTGCTCTCGAAGGAGGAGGCCGACGTCATGTATCGCAAGCTGGAACTCGACAGCGTGCCGGCGGTCTACGTGTGGCGGGCGGACGGCAGCCGCGCCCGCAGGTTCGACGCCAGCGACTCCGCCGCGCGGCTGGGGCGGCCCTTCACCTACGAGGATGTCGAACTGGAGGTGCGGGCCCTGCTCGAGCCGTGATAGGCTCCCGGTACCGTCCGGTGCGGACGGCAACCGCAGGCAG
The DNA here is from genome assembly GCA_014192425.1 of Planctomycetia bacterium. Classification (NCBI taxonomy): domain Bacteria; kingdom Pseudomonadati; phylum Planctomycetota; class Planctomycetia; species Planctomycetia bacterium. The sequence continues at coordinate 92,283 of BJHK01000006.1, forward strand.
GGAGCAGGCGCCATGGGCGTTCGCGACGACGGTCGGCAGAAGCGGCTGGAGACGGCCGGCGCGGGAACCCGGGCCGAAGCGGCCGCCGGGGAGCGCGGCGACGACTGGAATCCGCTTCCCGGGATGCGCGAGACGGTGGAGTCGATCGTCGTCGCCTTCACGCTCGCCCTGCTGTTCCGCGGCTTCGAGGCCGAGGCGTTCGTCATCCCCACCGGCTCGATGGCACCCACGCTGATGGGCCGCCACAAGGATCTTCTCTGCACGGCGTGTGGCCGCGACTTCCGCGTCGGCTGCAGTGCCGAGCTCGACGAACGGGAGCAGCGGGTCGATCCGCTGCGCATGCTCGAGCAGGCCCGCTGCCCGGGGTGTGGCAACGCGATGCGGCTCGCCCGCGGCGCCGGCCAGCAGCGGGTCAACGACGACCGCTACCCGTCCTTCAACGGCGACCGGATCCTCGTCGACAAATTCGCCTACGACTTCACCGATCCCGACCGCTGGGACGTCGTGGTCTTCAAGTATCCCGAGGATGCGAAGACGAACTACATCAAGCGGCTCGTGGGCCTGCCGGGGGAGACGCTGTCGATCTCCGGCGGCGACCTGTGGATCGCCCGCGACGGCGGCCCGGCGGAGATCGCCCGCAAGCCGGCCGAGCGGCTGCCCAGGCTGTTGCAGTTGGTGCACGACAGCCGGCAGGTCGCGGAGGAGCTGCGTGAGGCGGAATGGCCGCCGGCGTGGTGTGACTGGCGCGCGGAGGGCGCGGCGGGAGCCGCCGGCTGGAAGACCGACGACGGTGGCCGCTCCTTCGCCGTCGCCTGCCCGGCGGGCGAGTCGGCCACGCTGCGCTACCGGCACATGGTGCCCGACGACGCCCTGTGGGGGGCGGCGCGGAACGGCAAGTCACTGGCCGGCCTGGCCCGGCCGACGGTGATCGGCGACCTCCAACCCTACAATGCCGATTCCCGTGGGCCGCACTACGTCGGCGACCTGGGGCTGGAGGTCGATCTGGAGAGCCGCGCCGCGACGGGCGCGATCGTCCTCGACCTCGTCGAGGCGGGGGTTACCCACCGCTGCGAGATCGATCTGGGCGACGGCACGGCGCGGCTGCGCCGCGGCGGGGTCGTCGAGGACCCGGCCCGGGCGTCCACGGGCGTGCGCGGCCGCGGACGCTGGAGGCTGTTGTTCACGAACGTGGACGACGAACTGCGGCTGTTCGTCGCCGGTCGTTCCGTGGCCTTCGACAGGCCCACCACCTGGCAGCGGCCGCTCGCGGCGGCCGCGGGGAGCGCCCCGGTCGTGCGCAGCGGCGTCCCCGGCGAGCGGGAGCCCGACGACCTCGCTCCCGTCGGGATCACGGCCGTCGGCGCCGACGTGGTGGCCCGCGGCCTGCGGGTGCTCCGCGACGTCTATTACATCGCCTCCGGCGATGCGAACGCGATGGCGGGACTGGTCGCGGAAAAAACCCTGTTCACGTTCCCGCCGCTGGCCGACGGCCAGTTCCTCATGCTCGGCGATAATTCGTCCGCCAGCAAGGACAGCCGGGCCTGGGGACGCCCGGAAGACGGGCCGTTCCACGTCGATCGGCACCTGCTGATCGGGCGGGCGCTGGTGATTTTCTGGCCGCACGCCATTCCGGCAGGATGGAGCGTTCCGCTGCGTCTTGGCAGCTGGGAAGTGCGCTTGCCCTGCTGGCCGAACTTCGGGAGGATAGGGTTCGTGCGATAGAGAGTTCCGCGGCCGCCAGCGGACGGTTGCCTGCAGGGAGGGATCCCGCATGTCGCTCTTGTCGGTCGAGGGATTGGTCAAGAACTACGGCCGGCGCCGGGTCGTGGACGGCGTGGATTTCCACGTCGAGGAGGGGGAGATCGTCGGCCTGCTGGGGCCGAACGGGGCCGGCAAGACGACCAGTTTCCGCATGACCTGCGGGATGGTGATCCCGGACGCCGGCCGCGTCCTCCTCGACGACGAGGAGATCACCGACTGGCCGATGTACCGGCGGGCCCGCGACGGCGGCATGGGCTACCTGGCGCAGGAGCAGAGCGTGTTCCGCAAGCTGACCGTCGAGCAGAACCTGCTGGCGATCATGGAACTGGTGGGCATGCCGCCCAAGGAGCGGCGCCGGCGGTGCGAGGAATTGCTCGAGCAGTTCGCCATCACCAGGATCCGCAAGTCACGGGCCCACTACATTTCCGGCGGCGAGAAGCGGCGCCTGGAGATCGCCCGCTGCCTGGTCACCGAGCCGCGGATCATCCTCCTCGACGAGCCATTCACCGGGATCGACCCGGTCACGATCCACTCCATCCAGAAGATCATCCAGGGGCTGCGCGACGACGGGATCTCGATCCTGATCACCGACCACCGGGAGCGGGAGACGCTGGCGATCACCGATCGCAGCTACGTGATCCGGGCAGGCAAGGTGCTCTGCCACGGCAGTGCCGAGGAGGTGCTCTCCAATCCGGAGGCGAAGAAGTACTACTTCGGCGAGAGCCCGGGCGTGACGGCGGCCTAGCTGTCCGTGGAAAAAGCCGTCTCTGGCCTTTTTCCGCTTGGCCGACCGAGGGAAACCCCGAGGTTTTCCCTGGTCGGCAACCGCCGCATCGTGCGGCGGCAGACTTCTTCCACAGCCTGCTAGGCCGAGCCGCGCATCGACAGGCTCTTGATGGTGAGCACCGCGCCGGCCGACATCAGTGCCAGGCCCAGCCAGCGGGGCGGGTGAATCATCCTGCCGCCGGGGCTGGCCTGCCAGAGCCCCTGCGCGGGTGTTCCACGGTCGCCCAGTTGGGCCGAGACGAATCGGCTCGACCGCTCGTTGAGCGAAAACGCGGGAACCATCCGGAACTGCATTCCGAGCAGGAACAGCAGCAGTCCGGCGAACAGCAGGTGATTGCGGCGGGGGAGCATGGGGCGTCTCGCGGGGCGGGAATCAGGCCCCTCGATACAGAGCATCGGTCGGCGCCGGGGGCAGGGCTGGAGCGGGCTTCCCGGGCAGCGGATTGCACGGACGATGACGGAGGCGCCGCCGGCCGGGAGGCGGGGGGCATGGCAAACTGGGAAGGCCGGAGGGGACCGTGGCGAAAATAACTGTCGAAGCGGTCGTGCCGATGACGATGATCGAAGGGCGTATCCGGCCCGAGGCCGAACCCCCTATTTGTGATGGGCAAGCCCGTGAACCGCTCCAATCGAACGAATCGGTGTGTCGCCGTGGCCCTCGTGCTCGGCCTGTCGTGCTGCCTGCCATCGCTGACGCTCACGGCAGCCGCCGGGCCGCCGGCGTCCGACGCCGCGGCCGCAGGCTCGCTCGGGGAGGGTCAACTGCTCCTGCCCCCCGGTGACGTCGTGCCGGACCCAGTGGAGATCCTCCCCGGGGCGGCCCGGCCGCGGCCCGGTGACCTGCTCGATGCCTCCGCCCGGGCGGCGGACGGCATGCTGCTCGAGGAGTTCCGGCTCGACGAGATGCCCTTCGAGGCGAGTTCCGGCGACTGGTTCTGGAATGGCGGCTGGTATGCCGGCGGCGAGTCGCTGTGGATGGACCGCAGCCGCAACAACCGGCGCACGATCGCCGAGCAGCCGTACCTCGACTTCAGGACCGGCGGCGTGCGGTTCGCCAAGTTCACGACGACCGCCCAGCCGTTCAACATGGCGCCCGGCGCCCGCGTCACCATCGGTCGGTCCTTGGGCCGCGACTACCTCGATCGCGACCGGGCCTTCGAGTTTATCTACTACGGCGGCATGACCTACGAGGACGTCGATGGTTGGAACGCGCCATTCGGCGGCGACAACGTCATCGTGCCGATCGCGCCTTTCGCTCCCGGCTTCGCCGGCGCCACGCAATACGCGACGTGGTTCAACTCCGACTTCAACAGCTGGGAATGGGACTACAAGTTGCGGCGCCGGCTCGGCCGCGACCAATTGGTGATGTCGCCCGGCGGCAACTGGTCGCGACACGCCGAGCGCGGCTGGCTGCCGGCGCTGATCATCGGACCGCGGCTGGCCAACGTCAACGAGGACTTCCGGCTGCGGACGAGCCAGGCCGGAGTGTCCCCCGCGACCTTCAGCGGCACGTACACGGTCAACGCCGCCAACTGGCTCCTCGGCCTGAACCTTGGCGGCGAGCTGATCAGCCAGAACGAGTTCTTCTACTGGGGCCTGCGTGGCCGGGCCGCCCCGGCGCTGTCGTTCGTGAGCACGCACCAGACGGCCGTCGGCGTCAGCTCGGTGACCACGCCGCCCGGCATACCGTCGGGCACCACGAACTTCACGGCCGACGCCACCCGCACGGCCCCCGGCTTCATCGGCGACCTGACGCTCATGGCGGGCTGGAACATCACGCCGAACTTCGCCCTCCAGGTCGGCTACGACTTCCTCTGGGTGGCGGGTATCGCCACGGCCACGCGGCAGTTCAACCTCGATCAGCGGGACGTCCGGCCGCTCGATGCCGGCGGCCAGACCTTCTATAACGGCCTGTCGTTCGGCTTCAACGGCTCGTGGTGATGCCGGTCGGGTGGTCCCCGGTCGGCTGACCCCGTGTCGTGGGTTGCCGGTTCCGCCGCCCCCCTTGTCTCCCGTCGCAGCATGCGCTGCGCGGGACGGAAGCGGGATCAGTCCGGGCCGGCCACGGCGACCGCGACCGCCTGGCCCGTCGAGCAGATGTTGACCGCCAGGGCGGTCGGCGGCCGGCCGCCGAGGGGCGTCTGACGGACGACGTGCACCGGACAGGCCGGATCGGGATCGTCGTGGTTGATGGTGAAGGGAACGAGGCCCTGCTCGAGGCCGAGCAGGCTGGCCATCAGCTCCACCACGCCGCCGCCGGCACCGAGGTGACCGAAAAAGCTCTTCGGCGCGGTGACGGGAACGGCGCCGAGCTCGGCTGCGATCGCCGTCGCCTCGACCCGGTCCATGTCGATCGTGCCCACGCCGTGGGCGTTGACGTGGCCGATCCCGCCGGGCTCGAGGCCCGCGGACCGGCAGGCCGCCCGGATGGCCAGCCGCAAGGACTGCCCCCCCAGGCCACCGCGCCTGCCGACCGATTCGCACCGCGCCGCGGCGCCGAGAAACCGGCCGCGAATCCGGGCCCCGCGGCGTTCGGCATGCTCCCGCGACTCGAGCACCACGACGCCGGCTCCCTCGCCGTTGACGAGCCCGTCGCGGTCGCGGTCGAACGGCCGGCAGGCCCGCCGGCAGTCGTCGGCCCGATGGGAGAGGAGCGCGTCGCCACGGGCGACCAGCGCGGTGGGATGCAGCCGGCAGCCCGTTCCCCCCGCGAGCATCACGTCGGCCCAGCCGCGGCCGATGACGCTGGCCGCCTCGGCCACGGCGAGCAGGCCGGAGACGTCTCCGAGCACGATCGAGTTGTTGGGGCCGCGGGCGTCGTGCGCGATCGCCACGTGGGAGGCGGTCATGTTGGGGAGATGCTTGAGCAGCCAGAGCGGGTGCAGCTCCTCATGGATCGCCTCCGACCAGAGCGGGAACGAGAACCGGCCGTCGGCGATCGAGCGGCGGTAGGTCTGATCCAGTTCCTCGAGGTCGGCGTAGATCATGTCTCCGCCGAATACGACCCCGCACCGTTCCGGCGCGAAGCCGCCGGCTGCCATGCCGGCGTCCGTCATGGCCAGATCGGCGGCGGCGAATCCCATCTGGATCTCGCGGCTCATGACCTTCAGGCTCTTCCGCGGCCGGACATAGAGGCGCGGATCGAAGTCGGGCACCTGTCCGCCGAACCGCACCCGCAGCGAGCTGGCATCGAACAGGTCGATGAGCCGCACGCCGCTGGTCCCGGCGGCAAGCGCCCCCCAGAAGGGGCCGGAGCCGATGCCGATCGGGCTGACGACACCCAGTCCCGTGATCACGATGTCCCGCCTGCCGCTCATGAGCCCCACCCTAAACCACCGGCGCCGGTATCGGAAGGACCACGGTGCGGCCCCGCTCCCGACCGCCGTGCGGTCAATGCTGCCGCGGGTGCTGCGCCCGCCACTCGGCCGGGGCCGTCGGCCGGGGATCCGACCACAGTCCGCTGCGCGTGCGCCGCGCCTCCGTCTCGGCGGCGAGGTAGGAATCCTCGGGCGCGAAGCCGAAGGTCCATGCCCAGCCCTCGGCGACCATCTCCCGGTTGATGTCGCGGCCGTCCACGTCGATGCGGCCGAGGAGTCGGCCGTGCTGGTCGATCCCCCGGTCCTCGACCCGCACCATCCGGCCCGCGATCTTGGCGGCGAGCGCAGCGGCGGCCCGGCGACCGTAGGCCTGCCCGAACTCGGGCGCGTCGATGCCCACGAGCCTGATGCGTCGCGAGCGGCCGTCGGGGGCGAGGCAGGAGATCGTGTCGCCGTCATGGATGTCGAGCACCCGCCAGGCCGCCGCCGCGGTCGGTTCGCGCAGCCTGTCGATCAGCAGCGGCAGGAGGATGGTCGCCAGCGCCAGCCCGACGATGAACAGGGTTCGCGCCGGCATGCGAACCGGGCTGGAGCGGCGGCGGGGCGTCTGACCCATTCCGAGGATTCGACCTGCGCCACCCGGTCACGGCAAGCCATGACCGGGAAACCCCCGGCCGGCTCCCCGGCGGTTACTTCGGTTTGCGGCCGCCCGTCACGGGCGCGACGGCGCTGTTCGGCGGGTCGGCCGCGCGCTGTCGCGGATCGACCGACGGTGGCTCGGGCTCGCGGCCGGCCCGCTTCCTCGCCAGGGCCTTCTCGGTGGGGTCGGAGAGGAGCGGCAGGACGTCGTCATAGATGTCGGCGGCGTGCGCCCGGACGGCTGCCGCCTGCGGCGGAGTCAGGGGGCCCGACTCCGCCAGCCGCCACCATCCGCCCGCCAGCCGGAACCGCGCTCCGGGTTCGGCCGCCGACCCGTCCGGCAGGGCGAGTTCCCGGGTGGCGAGATCGCGCAGCGGCTCGCTTCCGGCACGGGCCAGGTATTTGAGGCCACGCTTCCACTGCCGCTTCACGAAGCAGATGTACTCCCCGACCAGCAGGGCAGCCTCGGCGTCGCTGGGATTGGCCAGCAGCCGCTTCTCGGCGTCGTTGAACTCCGATGTCTCGCGCCGCGCGTCCTGGAGAACCCTCTGCAACTGCTTGGCGTCGGCGATGAGGGTCTTCGCCGTCGCCTCGGGCGGCGGCTGCTGCGGCCGGCGGATCTTCCGGTATTCGGTGATCAGCCGCCTCTCCTCGCGATCGATCGCGACGGCGATTTCCAGGGCCACGTCCGCTGCTCCGTCGGCGAGATCGTATTCCTCGGCCGCCGCGGCCTCCTCGGCGGTCGTGACGGCGAATGCGAACAGCGCTGCATCCGGTTTCTTCACCGCCTTCCGCAGCTTGAGGAACATGCCGTGCCGGGCCCGCATGCCGTCCTCGTCGAACAGCGACGTCCGCTGCCCCACCACGTCGAGGGCCAGGTCGGTGTCGCCGGCATCGATCGCCACCCCTTCGGCGACGCTGAGGAGGGCGTAGCGACGCGCGGCGTCGGTCGTCGTGTTGACCGCCTTGAGCAGCATGCCGACGGCCCGTGCGTAGTCCCGCCGCAGGTCGTCGCCATAGGCCTGGTGCACGAGATCGATGGCCTCGCGGACGGCGGCCTCGTCCGGCCGGGGGAGTTTTCGTGCCGGCTCGGTGGTCCAAGCCGCCGGTGCGGGAGCGCGTGGCCGCTCCGCCACCGGCTCCGGTCGCGCTGCCGGCACAGGCTCATCGAGCAGCGATTCGAGCCCCCTCCGAGGCGTCTGTTGCCGGGCATGGCAGGGGTGCAGGCCGGCCGTTACCACGGCCGTGCAGAGCAACGCGATCGGGAGAATTCGGTCAGTTCGCGACACGTCGCTCGCCCCGGGCACGCTCGTTCTCACCATGTCAGGTCGGCCGTATGCCGGCTCCGAATCCGGCGACCGACCGCCGCACAGCCCTTCTCGTTTTCGGCATCCCGGCCGGCAATATTCCCGGTCGGTCCGCACCCCGTCGGACCTCCGGCCGCCGGATCGCGAGACGGTCATTTCGCCCGCGAGACGGTCAGGCCTTCTTCGAACAATTCCCCTGTGCTGCCGCTGAACGGCTGGATCGCGAGCCGGCCGGTGCCGGCCCAAACCCGCAATTTTTCCCTGTTTTCATATTCGATCCAGAAGGTCCCGTCGTCGCAGATGCTCCACGCGCCAGGGATCGGCTCGCCGCCGTTCTTGCGGGTCTCGATCCAGCCCCCCTGCCTGTCCGCCTCGAAGATCCGCTGGGAGTTGGGGTGCGTCCACTTGCCGACGATGAGGTCGTTCGCCTTCTTGTCGGCGGCCACTTTGTTGGCGTTCTTGCCCGCCCAGTCGTATCCCGAGCGATAGAGGATCGTTCCATCCCCCTCGCTGCCTCCCTCCGGCAGGTATTGCTGAAGGATGAGCACGTCGTCACTGACCAGAGTCACCTGATAGGTGCGGAAGCTGCTGGTCTGCGGGAGCGGCATCTTGATCGCACCGGCGGCGGTTCCCGACGCCTGCCAGCCCCCTTCCGCCTTGACCGTGCCGTCCCGGCGGACTTCGGAGCAGACGCCGTCGCCCCGGAGCACGAAGTCGACCGGCACGTTGGGATTGGACCACGTGTCGATGAATCGCTTCTGTCCCGTCGGCCGCCGGGCGGGCTTCTGGCCGCAGGCGCCGTCAGGCAGACCGAGAACGCAGGCCGCAACGCAGGAGGCCAAGAACACGCGATGGAACACGCGCGGAAGCAGGCTTCGGGTTGTCATCCCTGTCCGCAACGCGGACTCCGGAACGGCGATGAATCGGTGGCCTTCCGCCGGCACCCGGCGGGAACGTCACGAAGTATACCCGGTGCCAGCTTCGGCGGCACGTGCCGGGGAAAACATACACTCCGTGGCCGGGAGTTTGCGGCCTGGTTGCGTGCGCGGCAGGCGCGTTCGCCCCGGCGGCCGATCCCGTCATAGGGGCTCCCGCAGGGAAACCGCACCATGAAGCCGACCCGGCTCCTCGACCGGACGACCGCGCCCGACGGCACGCCGATCACCCTCCATGAGCACGATGGCAGCCGCTCGATCCGGGCGGGGGGCGTGGAGTTGATGTCGACCCGGCAGCACCACTCCGAGGAGCGGCTCGCGGAACTCGCGTGCGCCGGCCTCCGTGATCGGCGGCGGGTGACGCTGCTCATCGGCGGCCTCGGCCTCGGGTTCACGCTCCGCGAGACGCTGCGGCATGTGGCGGCCGACGCGATCGTCGTGGTCGCGGAGCTGATTCCGGCGGTCGTCGCCTGGAACCGCGACCCGGCCCACGGACTGGCGGCCGACGTCATCGACGACCCGCGGGTGGAGATCGTGTCTGCCGACGTGGCTACCGTGCTCGCCGCGAGCCGGGGCCGCTTCGATGGCATCATGCTCGACGTCGACAACGGCCCGCGCGGCCTGACGGCGGCCGCCAACGACGCGCTCTACGTGGCGACGGGACTGGGCGCGGCCCGGGCGGCGTTGCGGCCCGGCGGGCGGCTGGCCGTCTGGTCGGCGGGGGACGACCCGCGGTTCGCGGCCCGCCTCGACGAGGCGGGCTTCACCGTGGAGGTGGTCAGGGCGCGGACGCATCCGACCGGCCGCAGCTGGAACACGATCTTCGTAGCCACGCGCTAGCGGCCGTCAGCTGCCGGCGGCCTCGAGCGCCTCCCAGCGGCCGAATGCCGTGCCGAGACGGGACTCGAGGTCGCGCAGCCGGGCCTGATCGCGGGCCAGCACGTCTCCCGGCTGCTTGTAATACCCCGGTTTTGCCAGCGCGGCGTGCAGGGCGGCGATCTCGGTCTCCAGGGTCTCGATGACCGCCGGCAGGGAGTCGAGCTCGCGCTGCTCCTTGAACGACCGCTTGCGCGGTTCGGCGCCGCTGCCGGCCGGCGACCGCGCGGCGCTGGCCTGCGCCGGCCGCGGCGTCGCGGCGGCCGTCTCGGGGCCGCGCTGCCGCAGCCAGTCGGAGTAACCGCCGACGTATTCCTTGATGCGATATCCACCGGCCCCGGCCGCCGGCTCGAACACGAGCGTGCTCGTCACCACGTTGTCGAGGAACGAGCGGTCGTGGCTGACCACGAGCACGGTGCCGGCGAAGTCGACGAGCCGTTCCTCGAGCATCTCCAGGGTCTCCGCGTCGAGATCATTGGTCGGCTCGTCGAGCACGATCAGGTTCGCCGGCTTGGCGAACAGCCGGGCGAGCAGGACCCGGTTGCGCTCCCCGCCGGAGAGAAACTTCACTGCCGTCCGCGTCCGCTCGGGGGTGAAGAGAAAATCCTGCAGGTAGCCGACGACATGCCGCGGCCGGCCGCCGATCTGCACCGTCTCGTAGCCGTCGGCAACGTTGTCGGCCACGCTCTTCTCGTCGTCGAGCTGGTCGCGGAGCTGGTCGAAGAAGGCGATCCGCAGATTGGTGCCGCGGCGCACGCTGCCCGACGTGGGGTCGAGCTGACCGAGCAGCAGCCGGAGGAGCGTCGTCTTGCCGGAGCCGTTGGGGCCGATGATGCCGATGCGGTCGCCGCGCATCACCATCGTGGAAAACCCCGTGATGATCGGCCGCGTGCCGCGCACCAGCGACACGTCTTCCAGCGCCGCCACGAGGGCGCCGCTGCGGTCCGCCTCCTGGATCGCCAGCTGCACGCGGCCCGGGGCGGTCCGCCGGCCACCCCGTTCGCGACGCATCGCCTCCAGGGCCCGGACCCGCCCCTCGTTGCGGGTCCGGCGGGCCTTGATGCCGGTGCGGATCCAGACCTCCTCGGCGGCGAGCTTCTTGTCGAACAGGGCGTTCTGCTGCTCCTCCGCGGCCAGCGCCTCCTCCTTGCGGACGAGAAACGTGTCGTAGTCGCACGACCAGTCGAAGATCCGGCCGCGGTCGATCTCCACGATCCGGTCGGCCATGCGGCGCAGGAAGGTCCGGTCGTGCGTCACGAACATCAGCGTGCCGCGCCAGCGGCGCAGAAACCCCTCCAGCCACTCGACCGCGTCGATGTCGAGATGGTTCGTGGGCTCGTCGAGGAGGAGGAGGTCGGGTGCGCCGACAAGGGCCCGAGCGAGAAGGACGCGGCGCTTGAGACCGGCCGACAGGGGGGCGAAGGCGGCGTCGCCGTCGAGCCTCATCCGGGAGATGATCTCCGCGACGGCCTGCTCCTGCCGCCAGGCGTCGGCGGCCGCGGCCGCCGGCAGGCCGGTGGCGACGATATCGGGAACGTTGCCGGTCAGGTTTTCGGGCACGTCCTGCTGGAGGAGCGCGGCCCGCGTTCCGGGCGCGAACTCCACGGCGCCTGCGTCAGGCTGGATGACACCGGCCAGAAGCCGCATCAGCGACGTCTTGCCGGCGCCGTTGCGGCCGAGGAGCCCGATCCGCTGCCCGGCCTCCACATGGCAGGTGACGTCGTCGAGGAGCGGCGGGCCGCCGAAGCGGAGCGCGATGTTGCGGAGGGTGACGAGCGGCATCAATGGTCTCAAGAAAGCGGCATCATCTCATCGCCGGCGAAAGGCCCGGGCTGCCCTGCAGCGCGTCGAGCTGCCGGGCAGCCGCGTCGACGTCGGCCTGCCTGGCCGTCACCTGCGCGCGTTTCCCGGCGCTCGCCTGCCCGGCGTCGGCCACCGCCTTGGAGGCCTCCGCGATTTCGGCGTCGACGGCCGGCAGCGCCGCCTTCACGGCCGCGATGTCGGCCTTCTGCCTCTCGCCGGCGGCCCGCTTGTCGACGATCGCCCGCTCCCAGGCGGTCTTTTCCGCCAGCAGGGCGGCGAGGCCGTCCTGTTCCTGCTTGAGATGCACCCGCTTGGCGTCGAGGGCCGCGGCGAGCCCGGCCCGGGCCTGCTCGAGCGCCGCGTCGTCCGGGGCGGCGGCCAGCCCCTTGTCGAGGATCGTCGTCGACTCCTCGATCACGGCGATGGCCCGCAGCGACCGCTCGATCGCCCCCTGTGCGGCGGCCACCGCACCCCCCTGCTGCTCGATGCGGCCAGCGAGCGTCTGCATCTCCTGCTCCCCCTGCACGACGGCCGCCGCCAGCGTCTCGACCTGCTTCTGCAGGCCGTCCTTCCGCGCGACGACGGCCTGCAGCGCCTGTTCCCGGACCTGCCTGCCGGCCTCTGCCTCGGCCAGTTCCGCCGCCGCCTGGCCGAGCACCTGCTCGCGGTCGGCGAGCAGCTCGAGGAGACCGTCGTAGTTCGACTGAAACACCACCTCGGCGCGCCAGCCGGCGTGGACCGCCACGGCCTGGGCGAGCTGGGCCGCGAGTGCCGCGGCGTGGTCCGTCGCCTGCCGGTGCTTCGTCGTGGCGGCGGCGACCGCGGCATCGGCCTGAGCGAGCTGCTGGGCGGCCGCGTCGGCGACGGCCTGCGCCCGATCGCGCTGACCGGCGCCGGCCACGGCCTGTTGCACCGCCTGCACGATCGCCGCGGCCCGCGCTGCGACGTGCGCCGTGCCGGGGGCGCGATGTCCCTCTGCCTCGGCCTGCTTCGCCTGAGCCGCGGCAAGCACCTGTTCGGCGGCCTCCTTGGCGGCGGCGTCGTCGCCCGCGGCCGCAACCGCCACCGTCGCCGCCAGCACCTCACCGGCCGCGGTGGCGATCTGCTGGTCGATCGCCGTCAGGGCAACCGCCGCTTCGGCATGCGCCTGCTTCGCGGCGGCGACTGCGGCCGCGGTGGCATCGACGTGCTTCTGGAGATCGGCATGGGTGCCGTCGGCGGCCGTCTTCGCCGCGCGGGCGGCCTCCCGCGCCTGCGTCGCCGCGGCCAGGGCCGCGGCGGCTGCCGCGACGGCCTGCTGCGCCTCGGCGACCGGCGGCCGCCGGGCGGCGACGTCGCGGTCGGCGGCCGCCACGCGGTCGGCGAGTGCCGGGGGATTGGCGTCGAGGCCGCCCACCCGGGCCGCATCGGCCGCGTTCCAGACGCGGATCTCGCCGGTCCAGTCACCGGCGATGACGCGATTGGTCTCGTCGCAGTACGATGCCGCCAGGCCGATGTCGGCGGCGGCCTCGAACGACCGCTCCGCGGTGCCGTCGGCCTTCCAGAGCTTCGGCACCTTGTCGCGGCCCGTGGAGACGAGCCGGCCGTCGCGCGTGAACTCGAGGGCAGCGACGCCGCCGTGCGCGGCCCAGGCCTTCACCTGCCCGCCATTCTCGAGTTCCCAGAGCCGGATCTGTCCGTCTTCGCAGCCGGTCGCGAGCAGGTTGGAGTCGCCGCGCCACGCCAGGCTCGTCACGCTCGCGGGATGAACGCGCAGGATGAGGAAGTCGCGGCCCGTTGCCGCCTCCCAGAGGATCACCCCCCCGGCGCGGTCGGCCGTCGCCAGCAGCGCGCCGTCGGGGCTGAAGGCGACGGCGGTGATCCAGTCGGTGTGCCGGGCGAGATCGTGGAGCTTGTGCCCGTTCTCGAGCGACCAGATGCGGGCCACGCGCTGTGGCCCCCCCATCGCGACGAGCCGTTGGTCGGGGCTGATGTCGGCGGCCAGCACGACGTCGAGCTCGTCACCCAGGGTGCGGATCCGCCGACCGCTCCTGGTATTCCAGACGGCGACCCTGCCGCTCACCGCCCCCACGCCCCCCCCGGCGAGCACGAGCCCGCCGCCGTGGCTGAACCTGACGACGTGCGGTCGCCCCTCGGGGAAGGGCAGCACGCCCGCCAGCGTCAGCGAATCGGTCCGGTAGAGCAGCACCTGCTTCTGGCCGCAGACGGCGGCCAGCGGCGCCCAGGGGCTCGTGGCGATCGACGCGCAGGCATCGACCGTCGGCGTCCGCAGCACCGGCTCCAGCGGCAGATGGGCAGGCAGCGGCTGCACGGCCGGCCGCTCACCGACCGGGGCCGCGAGCGCCACGACGACCTTCTTGGCGACCACGGCCACGCTCCCCCCGGTCTCGAGCAGGCCGCCGTCGATCCAGGCGCGCAGCACCTGCCGCTCGGCTTCCGGGATCGGCGGCCCGTCGGGGGGCATCTTCGGCTCGTCGTCGTGGTTGGCGAGCCGGAACAGATGGCTCGCCTGCGCGTTCCCCGGCACGAGCACCGCGCCCGAGCCGCCACCGGCCATGATGCCGGCGTAGGTCGTGACATCGAGGCCCGCCGTCTTCTTGTCGGCGTTGTGGCAGGAGCCGCAGCGCTGCCGCAGCACCGGCAGCGCGTGATCGCTGAACGTCACCGTGTCCGCGGCCCGGACGGGCGCGCAGACGGCCAGCGCCGCCCAGGCGGCCCAGCCCAGCCGAGAACAATGGGAGCGACGCGTCATGGTCAGTGGTTGAAGACGAATTCACGGGAGTTGAGGATCGCCCAGAAGCCGTCCTCGAGATTCCGCTGCACGGCCGCGGGATCCTGAGCCGCGGGATCCTGAGCCGCGGGATCCTGAGCCGCGGGATCCTTGGCCGTGGGATCCTTGGCCGTGGGATCCTTGGCCGTGGGATCCTTGGCCGTGGGATCCTTGGCCGTGGGATCCTTGGCCGTGGGATCCTTGGCCGTGGGATCCTTGGCCGTGGGATCGGCGACGACCTCCAGGAGCGCGGCCCGCTCCTTGTCGGTCGGCAGGCGGGTGAGCGTGCGCAGGTAGAGCTCCTCGATGACCTGTTCCGGTGTCCGCTTCTCGGCGAGCAGGTGTTTCACGACGCCGCCGGCCGCGATCTTCTGCTGGACCGTATCGCCGTTGAGCAGGTGCAGGGCCTGGGAGAGGTTCGGCTCCATCTTCACCTCGCAGGAGCAGGCGCTGCCCCGCGTGGCCCGGCCGAAGGTGCTGAGGAAGTAGGTGCTCGTGTTGCCGTCGGCGATCTGCACGGCGCGGGCCCCGAGCGGCAGGCCCTTGAACTTGTTCTGCGTGGCCGTCGCGCCGGTGACCATGTCGAGCAGCACCTCGGCGCGAATTCTGCGCAGGCGGGCCTTGGAGAAGTTCCGCTCATCGCCGGCGTTGGTGTCGTTGGCCTGCGTCGAACGCTGGTAGGCGTGCGACGTGCAGATCTCGCGCACCAGCCGCTTGAAATCGTACTTCGATGCCACGAACGACCTGGCGAGGGCGTCGAGCAGCGGCGCGTTGGCGGGCGGATTGCTCACGCGCACGTCGTCGACCGCGTCGACGATGCCGACCCCAAAGAAATGCGCCCACACGATGTTGACGAGGTTGCGGCCGAAGTGTTCGTTATCCGGCGACGCCAGCCATTCGGCGAGCACCGCGCGGCGGTCCCGCCCCCGGCAGTCGGGTGCGGCTCCCCCGAGGAACTTCGGCGGTACGACCCGGCCGCCGACGGGGTGCTTCACGTCGCCGCGGCCGGCATCGAAGACGATCGTCTCCCGCGGGTCCTCTCCCGCCTTGCGGCCGATGTGGGCGAAGAAGGAGGCGAAGCCGTAGTAGTCGTCCATCGTCCAGCGGTCGAAGGGATGGTTGTGGCACTGGGCGCACTGGATCCGCATTCCCATGAAAACCTGCGCGACGTTCTCCGCCGTCTTGAGCGTGTCGCGCTCGTGCTGGAAGTAGTTTGTCTCCGGCTCGGTGAAGGTGCCCCCCTTGGCCGAGAGCAGTTCGCGCACCAGCGCGTCGATGGGCGTGTTGGCCTCGATCCGCTCCTGCAGCCAGTTGGAGTACAGGAGCATCGCCTTGTAACTGACCGCGTTGGCGACGGTGCGGATCATCATCAGCTCCGACCACTTCATCACCCACAGGTCGACGAACTCCTTCCGGGACAGGAGCTGGTCGACGAGGTGGGCCCGCTTCTGCGGGTCGCTGCTCGTCATGAAGGAGCGGTATTCGTCGGCGCTGGGGAGCACGCCGCAGATGTCGAGGCTCGCCCGACGCAGGAACTCCTCGTCGCTGCACAGGCCCGACGGATTGATCCGCAACTTCCGCAGCTTGCGATGGATCAGGTCGTCGATGGCGTTCGCCGCCGGCGGGTTCGCCCAGGTGAAGGCGTGGCCCGCGGGGAGGGTGATGCAGTGGCTGCCCACGGTGTGGCTCTCGAAGCGGGCCATCACGAAGGCCTCGCCGCGGTTGCCCGCGCTGACGAGCCCGCCCGCAGTGACGGCGGCCGCGTCGTCGTTGCTGGTGAGGAACACGGCCAGGGCCGTCACGTCGCGGTCGGTGCCGTCGGCGTAGCGGGCCCGCACCGCGAGCTGCTGCGTGGCCCCGGGCCCGTCGAGGACGGCCTCCGGCGGGAACAGGTCGACGCCGACGACGGCCGGCGTGGGACCGGGGTCGTTGCGGGCGCCCTCCTTCAGCCAGCGCGTGAGCGTGGCATGGTGTTCGTCACCCGGCGTGAGCCGGATACCGCCGCCGTGCGGCACGGAGTTGGTCGCCTTGGTGAGCAGGAGGCTCTCGTCCGGCAGCGCGCGGTTGATGCGGCGTCCGGGCATCTCGCGGGTGAGCCGGTGGTAGTCGGCCTCGGGATCGAAGCCGAAGAGTGAGAGCCGAAAGCCGTCCTTGCCCCGCGCGGCGCCGTGGCAGCTGCCGGCGTTGCAGCCGCTCCGCATGAAGACCGGCATCACGTCGAGCCGGAAGTCGAGACGCGGGTCCTCGCCGGCCCGCTCGACGTGCACCGGCACGGTCACCTGCGTGCCGGCGACGGTGACCGTGAGCGTGGTGTCGCCGTCGGCCAGCGGGTGGAGCGTTGTGTTTTCGAGCCGCACCGTGGCGGGATCTGCGACCGCGAGCGTTGCCGTCCGCGTCACGTCGCGCGTGATCCCGTCGCCTTCCACCACCTGTACGACCAGCGACTGCCGGTCGCGGGCCGTCGAGAGATGGACGGTCGGTGGAAACACATGCACCGTCGCCGCGGCCGGCGCCGCCCCGGCGGCCGGCTGATCGGCCCGGGCTCCGGCGGCCGCCGTCGCCGCGGCGAGCAGGATCAGAGTGGCACCCGCGTGGGCGGGCCGCCGGCGGCAGGCGTGTGCTGGGTGGAACATGCTGATCACTTCGCGCCCGTGGCCTGTCGGCGCAATTGTTCCAGACGCGAAAGCGGCTTGGCGGCGGGGGAAGTGGCCGCCGCCGGCACCGGCTGCGGTGGGGCCGCCTGCGGGGCGGCCGCCGGAGCCGGCGGCGCGATCTGGAGTTCCGTGCCGCCCCCCGACATCCGCACCAGCGCGCCGTTCACCGTCGTCACCAGTTCCACGAACACTGACTTGTGGTTGCCGGCCGGGCTGTTGGCCGTGGTGGCCACCTCGAAGACGAGGTCCTTCGTCTCCTTCGTGAACGGCAGTTCCGGCGCCGTGGTCTCGGGGGGCAGGCCGTGAAGTCGGGCCCGCGCCGCGCCAGCGAAGGGCCGCAGCTGCGTGAGCGTGCAGGCGATCTGGGCCGGCTGCCCCTGCACGCAGGAGGCCCGGGCGAGTGTGGCGGTCGTGAACGGCTCGGCGACCTCCAGCGGCGTGAGCGGCGACGCCACCCATGCGCGGCCACCCATGTCGGCCATGGCGATGGCAGAGACATGCCAGGTGCCCGTCGCCGCCTTGCCGTCGGCATTGATCTGGTAGACCCCCTCCGACTGGTCGGGCGGAATGGTGATCGAGGGCACGGCCCCGACGCCCGGCGGCCTGAAGGGAAGCTCCACGGTCACGGGCTGGGCGAAGCCCTGCGCCCGACGCACGACGACCTTCAGCGGCAGCGAGCCGTTCCTCACCAGCGGCGCCTGCGGCGGCACGATCTCGACGTGGAACGGCAGCGCTTCGACGACGGCGAAGGCGAGCTTCGTGACGTCGCCGCTGTAGTGGACGGCGTTGTTGGGGTCGCCGGTGACGAAGTCGGCGTGGTTCTCGAACCGGCCGCGGACCCCCGCCGCGCCCTGCGGATCCTGCGCCGAGACCTGGCGGGCCTCGAAGGGGATCACCCTGCCCGACAACGGTGCGTCGGCTGCGGCCTCGAAGACGACGGGCACCTGTCCCTGGCCGGCCTTGATGACCGGCGCCGTCATCGTCATCCCCGCCGGGAGCTGGCTGCCGTCGAGCACCAGGTCGCCGTCGAAGTGCTCCCGCGTCGCGTTGACCAGCACGGCGTAGCGGTTGCCCCGCGGCACGAACACCGTCTGCCTGGTCTGCGAGAAGCGGTCGACGCGCGGGATCGACAGGGAGAGGGCGGGCTGCGGCGGCTGGAACTCGACGCGGTAGGTGAAGTCGGCCCGGCCGCGGTCGAGATGATCCGTGACGCGCAGGATGTACTCGCCGTCCTCCGGAACCTCGAACAGGTAGACCGAATCGGGGCCCTTGGCGTCATCGTTACCTCCCACCCCGGTGCCGTCGGCCCGCAGGACATTGAGCACGGAATCGAGCCCCGACCGCAGCCCGCGGGCATGGCACTTGACCTCGAACACCTGCCCCTTCCGGGCGGCGAAGCGGAAGTGGTCGACGTCGCCGGGTTGGCCGATGATGCCGTTGAACGCACGCGTTACATCGCCGGGGGTCGCCGTGCGGATCTCGTCGTTCGGCTCCTGCTCGAGCGTGTTGCCCAAGGCCGAGATCCGCACCGGCAGCGGCGACGGGCAGATGCCGCCGTCGTCCGCGGCGAACAGCCGGTGGATGCCCCCGACCGGCCCCGCCGGCACGTCGATCTCGCGCGTGATCGGCCCGGCCGCGTCACCGAGGAACGTCACCCGCAGCTTCTCCCCAGCCTTGCCGCCGGCCGGATAGACGGCGGTCGGCCGCGGAAAGCCGCCGATGTGGAGCCGGTAGCGAGACTGGTTGTCGCCGCCGTAGGAGGCCTCGCGGATCTGCACGACGTAGCGGCCCGCGGCCGGCGCGACGAGGGACAGGATGCCGTCCTGGAGGGTGGGCGTCGAGTCGTCGGCCGCGGCGAGCTGGAACCGCCTGGCGTCGAGGACCGCGATGAAGGGGTCGAACCGCTGGCTGCCGAGCCGCAGTCCCTCCACCTCGACCGCGAGCCGCTGCCCGTGCTCCAGATCCACCGCGAAGTGATCGATGTCCTCGTTCTCCACGCTGCCGTGCACGGTGCTGCCCAGCGGCACCACCTGGGCCTGCTCGATCGCGCCGTTGGGCTCCGTCTCGTCGACGCTGCCCAGCGCCCCCACCCAGAAGGATCGGTATTCCGAGATCCCGGACCTCGTCCGCACGTGGACGAGCTGCTCGCCGAGCGGACAGTTCTCGGGCACGTGCACGACGGCCTTGAACGCAGCGGCGTCGACCGGCTGCAGTGACTTCGTCACCAGGCCGTCTTCGGAGTGGAAGAGGATCTCCTCGGCGTCGCCGAGCCGCTCACCCCGAAAGGTGAGCTCGCGGTCGCCGCCGCGGGGCACGCCGCGGGGCAGGATCAGATTCAGCCTCGGAAACGACCCCTGCGCGACGCCGCCGGCCGCCGCGAGCAGCGCGGCGAGGAGGAGCGTCGGGAGGGGGGCGGATGCCAGGCGCGGGAGCATTGAAACCTGTCGGCAGCAGGGGGTCTTCAGGAGAGCAACTGCGGCCGCACCTTGCCGCCGTCGACGATCTCGATGGGCCGGCCGCCGGGCGCCATCAGTTCCTTGTGGGCGTCGATGCCGAGCCGATCGTAGATGGTTGTGGCCCAGTCCTCGACGGAAAGCGGGTCGTCCTCCGGCTCGCTGGCGGTGGCGTTGCTCGAGCCGTGCACGATGCCGGCCTTGATGCCGCCGCCGGCCATGACGATCGAGAACACTTTTGGCCAGTGGTCGCGGCCCGCGGTGGGGTTGATCTTGGGCGTGCGGCCGAACTCCGTCCCCACGCAGACCAGCGTGCTGGCCAGCAGTCCGCGGCGGTCGAGGTCGCGGATCAGCGTTGCGAATCCCTGGTCGAATGCCGGGGCGTTCCTCCGCATGTTGTCCGCGATGGCGTCGTGGTGGTCCCAACCGCCGTAGGTGAGCGTGACGAACCGCACGCCCGACTCGACGAGCCGCCGGGCGAGCAGCATCCGCATGCCGGCCTGGTTGCGGCCGTATTCGTCCTTGATGGCGTCGGGCTCCCGCGCCATGTCGAAGGCCGCCTGCGCCGCGGCGGAACTGATCAGTCCGTAGGCCTGCTGGTAGAAGGTGTCGAGGGCGTCGAGCGCGTCGCTCTGTTCCTTGTGGCGGAAGTGCTCGTTGACCACGTCGAGCATCCGGCGGCGCGTTTCGAAGCGGCCGGTGTCGATGCCGTCGGGCAGGTTGAGGTCGCGCACCTTGAATGCCTTGTCGGCTGGATCCGCACCGACGCTGAATCCCGAATAGGCGGTCGACAGGTAGCCCGAGCCGGCGAATTCGTTGGGGACGCTCGGGATACAGACGTAGGCCGGCAGGTTGTCCCGCGGTCCGAACTCGTGCGCGATCACGGAGCCGATGCTCGGGTACTGGAGGGCCGGGCTCGGCTTGTAGCCCGTGAACATGTTGTGGGTGCCGCGCTCGTGGGCGGCTTCCCCGTGCGTCAGCGAGCGGCAGATCGCGAGTTTGTCGGCGATCCGGGCGGTGTGCGGCAGCAGTTCGCCGAACCGCACGCCCGGCAGGGCGGTGTCGATGCTGCCCAGCGGGCCCCGGTATTCGACCGGCGCGAAGGGCTTGGGATCGAACGTCTCCTGGTGGGCGAATCCGCCGGGCAGATAGATGTAGATCACCGACGTGGCGACACCCTGCCGGGGAGGCTGGCCCGCGGAGGCCCGCGCCGCCCCGAGGCGGAAGAAGTCTCCGAGCGAGAGGCCGAGTCCGCCGATGGCGCCGACCGTGAGGAATCCGCGGCGGTCGACGCCGCGTGCGAGGCCCTTCATCGGATCATCTCCGGGCGGATCAGATCGAGCGTGCAGAGCGAATGATACCCGGGTTGAGAGTCGATTGCGATGCACGGCAGCGGCGCGGCAAGCAGTCTGCCCGGGCAGGAGCGCGCACGGCACGAGCGCTCGACGGAGCGTGCCGTGGCGGGCGGTGTTCCGCCGGCCACGGGCAGTCGGCGGGCGGATTGGACACCTGACCGACCGGGACGCAGCGGCTCCTCGCCGCCGGCGTGCGTGGCGCAGGGCGCACGTCCGCACGAAACGACGGAACCCGCGGCCGCCGCTGGGGGTTGCCGCGGGTTCCTCGAACATCAGTCCGATCCCGCCGATCGGCCGAGTGGGCGATATAGGACTCGAACCTATGACCCCCAGCTTGTCGAGCTGGTGCTCTAACCAACTGAGCTAATCGCCCGTTCAGAACCAAGTGTCGCGCCCGAATCGCCCCCCGTCAAGGAACCCATCGCTCGGCCGCCGTGGCGGCGGTTCAGGCTTGTGCCGGCTGCGCGGCCGCCGCTACGCTGCCGCTGCGGCTGCACCCCGCGCCCGCTCCTCGCACCCGGCGACTTTCGTCATGATCACTGTTCGTTTTTCCGACGGCACGACGGCGGAATTTCCCCCGGCAACGCCCCTCACCGACGTGCTCCACGGCGCCGCCAAGGGCGGCCGCCCGATCGCCGCTGTCCTCGACGGCCGCACCGTGGGACTCGACGCCCGGCTCCCCGCTGCGGGCAGCGTGGCGGTCGAGCCGCTCCGCGCCGGCGATCCCCGCGCCCTGCCCGTGATGCGGCACTCCGCGGCCCACGTCATGGCCCGGGCCGTGATGCGGCTCTTCGAAGGCGTCGAACTGGCCTTCGGACCCACCGTCGGCGAGGGCTTTTATTACGACCTGCGCGCCGCCCGCCCGATCACCGACGAAGACCTGCCGGCGATCGAGGCGGAAATGCGCCGGATTGTCGAGGCCGACGAGGCGTTCGAGCGGGTCGAGGTGCCGCGGGCCGAGGCCATCGAGATCGTCCGCGGACTCGACCAGCCGCTCAAGGTCGAGCACATCGAGACGGGCCTCGCCGACCATCCCAGCCTGTCGTTCTACCGGCAGGGGGAATTCGTCGACCTGTGCCGCGGTCCGCACGTCCCCAGCCCGGGCTGCATCCGGGCCTTCAAGCTGACGAACATCGCCGGTGCCTACTGGAAGGGGGACGCCGCCAACGCCCAGCTGCAGCGGCTCTACGGCACGGCCTGGTTTTCCCCGGCGGATCTCGACGCCCATCTGGCGGCCTTGGAGGAGGCTCGGCGCCGCGATCACCGCGTGCTCGGCAAGCAGCTCGACCTGTTCACGACCAGCCCGCTCGTCGGGTCGGGGCTCGTGCTCTGGATGCCCAAGGGTGCGATCCTGCGCGGCACCCTGGAGGCGTTCGTCCGCGACGAGCTCGCCGCCCGCGGCTACCAGCCGGTGTACACGCCGCACATCGGCAAGATCGACCTCTACAAGATCTCCGGCCACTATCCCTACTACGCCGACAGCCAGTTCAAGCCGATCGTCATGAGCGACGACGAGCAGTACCTGCTCAAGCCGATGAACTGCCCGCACCACACGATGATCTACAAGGCCCGGCCCCACAGCTACAAGGACCTGCCGCTGCGACTGGCGGAGTTCGGCACCGTCTACCGCTACGAGCAGTCGGGGGAACTCGGCGGCATGACGCGGGTCCGCGGCTTCACCCAGGACGACGCCCACATCTTCTGCACGCCCGAGCAGGTGGAGCAGGAGGTCGAGGGCTGCATCGACTTCACGCTCAAGGTCCTCTCCAGCCTGGCCTTCGACACGTTCCGCGTCCGCCTCGGGTTCCGCGATCCGACGAGCGACAAGTACGTCGGTCCCCCGGAGCGCTGGGCCGAGGCGGAGGCGGCGATCGAGCGGGTCGCCCGGCGCATGAGCCTGCCGGGCTGCGAGCCGGAGCCGGGCGAGGCCGCCTTTTACGGTCCGAAGATCGACTTCGTGATCAACGACTCGCTGGGCCGCGAGTGGCAGCTGGGCACCGTCCAGCTCGACTACAACCTGCCGAGCGCCGAGCGGTTCGACTGCGAGTACATCGGCGCCGACAACGCCAAGCACCGCCCGGTGATGATCCACCGCGCTCCGCTCGGCTCGCTGGAACGGTTCGTGGGCGTCCTCATCGAGCACTTCGCCGGCGCGTTCCCGCTCTGGCTGGCGCCCGAGCAGGTGCGGGTCATCCCGGTGAGCGAGAAGAGCGCGGCCTACGCCGGGCAGGTGAAGGCCCGGCTCGAGGCCGCCGGCCTGCGGACGGGGATCGACCTCGCCGCCGAGAAGCTGGGGGCCAAGATCCGCACGGCGCAGCTGGAACTGATCCCGATGATGGTCGTCTGCGGGCCACGGGACGAGGCGGCCGGCACGGTCAGCCTCCGTGACCGCGTCGACGGTGACCTGGGCGCCATGAGCCTGGAGGCGGCCGTGGAACGGCTCCGGGACGAGAACGCCCGGCGGGCGGTCCGCCACAAGCCGAAGCCGCTGGCCATGCCGACCACGTCGGCAGCCGGCAGCGGGCTGGACTATTGAGCCCGGGCCGATGCCGCGGTTCGTCATCCTCGAGCATGTGAACGCCCCCGACGATCCGCTGGGGCGACACTACGACCTGCTCCTCGAACAGGGGCCGGCCTGCCGGACGTGGCGGCTCGCCGCGCTCCCGGAGTGCGGTGGCGCGGCGGTCGCGGCCGTCGAGGCGCCCCCGCACCGCCTTGCGTGGCTCGATCACGACGCCGGCACGGTGTCTGGCGGCCGGGGATTCGCCCGGCGGATCGATGGCGGCGCCTACGAGCCCGAACTGTCCCCCGCAGGCGCGACCAGCCGGGCCACGACGATCGAGGCGACGCTCGCGGGGGGGCAGTTCCGTGGCCGGCTCGTTCTTCGCGCCCACGAAGACCGCTGGCTCGTCCGGCTCGACCCGCAGCCCCCCGGTGCGGCGCTGCGGGAGGGCTGAGCGACGGCCCCCGGCGGAACGCGGGTATCATGGGGCATCCGAGGAGAACACGCCCATGAAGCCCCGTGAAGTGCTCGCGATGTGTCGCGAGAAGGAAGTCAAGGCCATCGACCTGCGGTTCACCGATTTTTTCGGTGCCTGGCAGCACTTCACCATCCCGGTCGGCAAGCTCGAAGAGGACGTCTTCGAGGACGGGCTCGGCTTCGACGGCTCGAGCATCCGTGGCTGGCAGGCGATCAACGAGAGCGACATGCTGCTCGTGCCGGTGCCCGGCAGCGCCTTCGTCGATCCCTTCGCCCAGATTCCCACGCTGGCGATGATCTGCATGATCCAGGACCCGATCAGCCGCGAGGACTATTCCCGCGACCCGCGCAACATCGCGCGCAAGGCGGTCAACTATCTGAAGAGCACCGGCATCGCCGACACCTGCTTCATCGGCCCGGAGGCGGAGTTCTTCGTGTTCGACGACGTGCGGTTCGACCAGAACGCGCACGAGGGCTACTACCACCTCGATTCGCGGGAAGCGGAGTGGAACCGGGGCCGGGCCGAGGGGCCGAATCTCGGCTACAAGCTGCGGTTCAAGGAGGGGTACTTCCCCTGCCCCCCCGCCGACCAGCTCATGGACCTGCGCAACGAGATGATGCAGACCATGATCCAGTGCGGTATCGACGTCGAGGCCCAGCACCACGAGGTGGCCACGGCCGGCCAGTGCGAGATCGACATGCGGTTCCAGGAACTGGTGAAGATGGCCGACCAGATGTGCCTCTACAAGTACATCGTGCGCAACGTGGCCCGCCGCCACGGCCGCACCGTGACCTTCATGCCCAAGCCGCTGTACGGCGACAACGGCTCGGGCATGCACACCCACATCTCGCTCTGGAAGGAGGGGCATCCGTTGTTCGCCGGCAGTGGCTACGCCGGCCTCTCCGAGATGGCCCTGCACGCCATCGGCGGCATCCTCCGCCACGCGCCGGCGATCCTCGCGATCACGAACCCGACGACCAACAGTTACAAGCGGCTCGTGCCCGGCTACGAGGCCCCGGTGAACCTCGCCTACTCGCAGCGCAACCGCTCCGCCAGCTGCCGGATCCCGATGTACTCGGCCAGTCCGAAGACGAAGCGGGTGGAGTTTCGCTGTCCCGACCCGACCTGCAATCCGTACCTCGCGTTCGCGGCCATCCTCATGGCGGCGATCGACGGCATCCAGAACAAGATTCATCCCGGCGACCCGCTCGACCGCGACATCTATGACATGCCGCCGGAGGAGCTGGCGAACG
This sequence comes from Planctomycetia bacterium, assembly GCA_014192425.1. NCBI lineage: Bacteria > Pseudomonadati > Planctomycetota > Planctomycetia > Planctomycetia bacterium. Next base: position 117,173 of record BJHK01000006.1, read on the forward strand.
TGCCCAAGGCGCCCGGCTCGCTGGAGGAGGCGCTCGTCGCCATGGAGCGGGACGCCGACTTCCTGCTCCGCGGCGACGTGTTCACCGAGGACGTGATCGGCACGTGGCTGAAGTGGAAGCGCGAGCGGGAGATCGACGCGATGCGGCTCCGGCCGCATCCGTACGAGTTCTGCCTCTATTTTGATGCGTGAGAAGCCATCCCTGGCCTTCTCACGCAGCGCCCGGTGGGCAACGCCGAGGGTTGCCGCACCGGGCGGCGCCGCATCGTGCGGCGGTTTGATGCGTGAGAAGCCCTCCCTGGCCTTCTCACGCAGCGCCCGGCGGGCAACGCCGAGGGTTGCCCACCGGGCGGCGCCGCATCGTGCGGCGGTTTGATGCGTGAGAAGCCATCCCTGGCCCTTTCCACGCAGCGGCCGGTGGGCAACGCCGAGGGTTGCCGCACCGGGCGGCGCCGCATCGTGCGGCGGTTTGATGCGTGAGAAGCCCTCCCTGGCCTGCGCTCACACGCACCGAAAGCCGGTCGGAGGCACGCGCAGGAGCCGGTGCACTTTGCCTGGACCGCAGGACGCACCATGCCGCCGGAGCCCATGCCGGCAAAGTCCGCCGGCGACGAGCATGCTTCCGAGCGGCGGCGCGTTGCCGAGCGTTGCCGAGGGTCGCCGAGGGTCGCCGAGGGTCGCCTTGACGCGGCGCGCGCGGCGGCGCGACCATATGGCATGCCAGAAACCCTGCCGCGGGTCGTCATCGACCTGGAAAAGCTCCGCCATTTCAACTGCGGTCTCGGCCGGTTCTCTTTCCACCTCGGCCGCGAACTGCTGGCCATCGCCCCGGGCAGGTTCCGGCCGGTGTTCTTCCTGCCCGCGGGCTGCGAACGGCACTTCCCCGAGGGGGGCTACGACCGGATCGAAGTCAGCGACTGGCGAAAGGAACGGCTGCTGCGGCTCGTCCGCCCGTTAACGCAGCCGTTTCTCGGCTCCCCCGCCGCCAGCCTGTGGCACGTCACCAACCAGACCTCCAAGTACCTGCCGCTCGACCGGCGCATCCCGGTCGTGCTCACGATCCACGACCTGACCTTTCTCCACGAGGCCCCCCGCCCAGGCCGCGAACGGGAGATCGCCCGCAAGCGCGCCGCCATCCAGGCGAAGGTCAGTCGGGCGACGCTGCTCGTCACCGATTCCGCCTACGTGGCCGACGACGTTCGCGACAACCTCGCTGTCGGCACCCGGCCGATCCGCGTCGTGCCCCTCGGTTGTTCCGCGCCCGGCACCGCGGCCGACAGGCGGCCCCCATTCCTGCCGCCCGGGCCATTCCTGTTCACGCTGGGGAACTGCCTGCCGCACAAGAATTTTCACGTCCTCATCGATCTCGTGGAGCGGCTCGCGGACACGCGTCTGGTGATCGCCGGCAAGAACGCCACGCCCTACGGCGAACAGATCGCCCGCGAGGTCGCGCGACGCGGGCTCGCCGACAGGGTCCTGCTGCCTGGGGAAGTCTCCGACGGCGACCGGCAGTGGCTCTACGAGAACTGCCGGGCATTCTTCTTTCCCTCGCTCTCCGAGGGCTTCGGCCTGCCGGTCCTGGAGGCGATGCACGCCGGCCGGCCGGTGTTCGTGGGGCGGAACACGAGCCTGGCGGAAGTCGCGGGCGACCTCGGCTTCTACCTCGACTCGTACTCAGGCGACGCGATCGTCGCCGCCTACCGGTCGGGCATGGAGCGGTTCAACGCCGCGGCCGACTACCCGGCTCGCCTGCGCCGGCACGCCCAGGGATTCTCCTGGGGTGCGACCGCCGCGGGCTACGCCGCCGTCTACGCCGAGGCGCTGGCGGACCATGCGAACCGTGAGCGCCGCTCACGCCGCTGAGCCCGGCTGGCTCGGGCATGGTCAATCGCCTATCCTGTCCTAGATCGTGACGGTGACCGTGAACAGGAGGCATCCGCCGATGGCAGACGAACCCCGGGCAGCCGCCCCGAAACCCTCCGCCGTCGAGGTGGCGAAGGCCGCCAGCGCCTACCTGCGCGGAGACATCGCCCAGGAACTCGCCGACGGCGCCCCCGGCTTCGGCAAGGGCTCGGTCCAGCTGCTCAAGAACCACGGCACCTACCAGCAGGACGACCGCGAGCAGCGCAAGGCCCGCGACGGGGCCAAGAGCCAGCGCGAGATCTCGTTCATGATCCGGACCTGCGTGCCGGGGGGGAAGCTCACGGCCGACCAGCTGCTCGCCGCGCTCGACCTCGGTGACGAGGTCGGCAACGGCACGATCCGCCTGACCACGCGGCAGTCAATCCAGCATCACGGCGTCGTCAAGGGGGACCTGAGGCCGTTCATGCAGCGGGTTCACGACATCCAGCTGACCACGCTCGCCGCCTGCGGCGACGTCGAGCGCAACATCATGTGCTGTCCGGCGCCGATCAGGAATGACCCGGTCCGCGAGGAGATGCAGGCCCAGCTCGACCTGCTCGCCCGGCACCTCGCCCCGCGGACGAGGGCCTACTACGAGATCTGGCTCACCGATCCGGACACGGGGGAGAAGACGCTCGCCGGCGGCACGGGGGCCGAGAAGGAGGTGGAGCCGATCTACGGCCCCACCTACCTGCCGCGGAAGTTCAAGACGGCCTTCGCGCTCCCCGAGGACAACTGCACCGACGTGTATGCCAACGACCTCGGCTTCCTCGTCGTCCACGAGCAGGGGAGGATCCTCGGCTACAACGTCCTCGCCGGCGGCGGCATGGGGGTGACGCCGAGCGCCGCCAAGACGTTCCCCGCGCTCGCCAAGCGGCTCGGGTTCGTGCCGCCGGCCGACGTGCTGGCGATCGCCGAGGCGGTGGTCAAGGTGCAGCGCGACTTCGGCAACCGCGCCGACCGGAAGACGGCCCGGCTCAAGTACACGATCCACGCCATGGGTCTGGAGGCGTTCCGGGCGAAGGTCGAGGAGTACTTCGGCAAGCCCCTCGCCCCCTGCCATCCCGTCGACGTCCACGGCTTCGACGACCACATCGGCTGGCACGAGCAGGGGGATGGAAGGTACTTTTACGGCTTCAACGTCGAGAACGGCCGCGTCCACGACACGGGCGACTTTCGCCTCAAGTCGGCGCTGCGCCGGATCCTGCGCGAGATCCGGCCCGGCGCGCGAATCACGGCCCACCAGAGCCTGCTGTTCACCGACCTCGCCGTCACCGACCGGGAGCGGATCGCCCACCTGCTCCACGAGCACGGCGTGAAGACGTCCGAGGAGATCTCGACCTTGCGCCGCTGGAGCATGGCCTGCGTGGCGCTGCCGACCTGCGGCCTGGCCGTGGCCGAGAGCGAACGGGTGCTGCCGGGGCTGATCGACGAACTGGAGCCGGAGGTCGCCCGGCTCGGTCTGGCCCAGGATGCCTTCACGCTGCGGATGACCGGCTGCCCGAACGCCTGCGCCCGCCCGTACAACTCCGACATCGGCATCGTGGGCCGGACGCTCGGCAAGTACACACTTTTCCTCGGCGGCCGGCTGCTCGGCGACCGGCTCAACACGCAGTACAAGGACGTCGTTCCCTTCGAGGACCTGTCACGCGAGATCGGCGCGGTGCTCGCCTGCTACAAGGCGGAGCGGCAGGGAGGGGAGACGCTCGGCGACTTCTGCCACCGCAAGGGCGTGGACGGCGTCCGCACCTGGGCCGACGCCTGGCTGGCCGGCAGCCGCGGCCACGGCTGATACAAGTTCAGAGCCCAACGCCCCGGGGCGCCGACCGGGCCCCGCGCCAGCCCACGCCGGGAGCCCGGGTGGCACTCCCATCGGCCGCGTTCAACCGATAGGACGGGTTGCCCGACCGGCCGTGGCCGCCACGGATGCCGCTGCCGGCGGCGTCGGCCTGGGGCCAGTCGGCGGGCAGGGCGGGCGTGCCGCGGCCATGCGTGCCGCGAAACCGGCGGCCGGCGGCATTGGCCACGGTCACCGTCTGCTCACGCGGCGACCGCCAGCCGTTGATCGATTCGACGCCCCAGAACGACGGGTGGTTGAGGCTGTCGCCGGTGTCCCAGCCGGGCTCGATCGGCCCGCGCGTGAGTTTTTCGTATTCCAACTCGGTCAGCGGCCGGACCGCTGCCCAGGCGGCGAAGGCCGCCCCATCCGCCCACGACATGCCGCCGTGCCGATTCTTTTTGTCCGCGGCCGCGCCGAGCGCCTCCACCTCGTCCGGCGGGAGCGACTCCACGAACCGCGGAAAATAGAACATGGCGTGGTACTTCATGGCATAGAAGCTGCCGAAGCCGGTCGGGTAGCCAGCCGGGGTCTCACCGCCATCCTCGGGCTCGTTGCCACGCCGGGCCCAGAGGCGGCCCTGCTGTCTGCCGGTCGGGATCGGGCCGGCGGCCGCGACCCGGTAGGGCTTCTGGTGCTGCGACCCATCCGTGTACTCGTAAAAGTGGAGCGGTTCGCTGCCACCGCCGAGCACGAACGCCCCCTCCGGCACATACGCCATCTCGATGCCGACGGCGAGGAACGAGATCTTCTGATCGGGGGAAATCCCGGGGGCGGCCGCGAGATCCCAACGCGCCGTCACGCCTGTGGCGGCGATCGGACCGAGACCGTAGTCGGCGCGGCGGACGAGCATCCCGAGGAAGCCGTCGTCGCCATCGGGCACGATCAGATCGACCCGCGTGCCCCCCGCCTGCCCGTAACCGGTCGGATTGACGGTCTTGTCGGCGGCCAGCCGCAGATGCCGCCACTCGTCGCTCCCCTCGGGTCGGTACTTGAAGAACACCCAGAGCGCGTCGTGGTTGCCCTCGTGCCGCCAGGAGTTCTTCCAGCCGACGTCGAACGTCAGGATCGCCGCGGTCTTCGACCACTCCGTCACCCGCACGTTCGTCACCGGGCCCGCGTCGGCCGCGATGCCCCGTGGCATGCACGCGAGCAGCGCGCCGAGGACCACGACCAGGCCGGCGCAGCCGGCACTCGGATTGGAGCGGCGTGGAACGTTCGCCATGATGCGCTCTCCTCTGGCTCCCTCCCTAACCGGCCTCGGCCGGTCAGGGGCGGGGATCGAACCGCATATAATTCTGCCCACTGCCGCCGGCGGCACCCCGCACCATGCCCGGTGCCAACTGGATCCATTCCTGGCCGCCGGCGCCGTCGTCGTCCTCGGAGACGAGCACGTTGAAGCCGAACAACTCGTCGGACGCGATGCCGAGGGGGGCGAGCGGCAGCCGCAGTTCATAGCGGGTGGCTCCCTTGGCATCGTCGCGGACGACGGCGCAGTCGAGCACCTCGAGGAGTTTCGTGTCGTCCGGCTGCCATTGGTGCACCCGGACGCCGTCGGCGGTGGCCGCCACGCCGAAGGTGCGGTGCCCCTCCCTGGTCGCGATCCCGATCTGCAGGGCGTCACCGTCGCCGATCGCCGGCCCGCTTTGGGTGTTGCAGTGCCGGTCGTCCGTCACCTCGACCGCGACGCACAGGTCGCCATCGTCGCGGGCAACGTGGATCCGGGCCCCGAGATCGGCCGGACCGCCCCACGACTCGGGCAGCCGCGGCGTCGGGTAGCGGCGGCTCACCGGCGTGTGGGTGAGCGGAAAGACGTCGCGAAACTCGCCGATCACCACGAGCGGATCCCCCCAGTCGTCGAGACGGCCGTCGATCGTGGCCCGCGTCGTTCGCCGCGGCAGTTTCCAGGGGATCGCGGGATCGAAGCGGGCGACCAGCGGCTTCAGGGCGTCGTCCCCGGCGGGATCGGTACGGACCCCGCGCCACATCGCCAGCGGGTGGGGCTTGCGATCGGCCTGCGAATCGACCGCCAGCAGCCGGCCGGAGATCCGCTGGTGGCCACCGCTCGTGTAGGCACGCATATGGAGCACGTCGCCACGCAGGATCGACGCCCGGGCGTCCTCCGGCCAATCGGCCGGAAGTTTCGTCGTCCCGCGGCCATGCGTCCCCTTGAACGACAGGCCCCGGGGCGTCACCACCGAAATGGGCCGTTCGTACATCTGCCCGGCGTTGCAGTCCTCGAGGCCCCAGAAGGAGATGCCGTTGTCCGACAGCCGGGGCTGCGCCGGTCCCCGGCATGCCTTCTCGTACTCGAGTTCGGTCATCGGCCGCAGGCCGGCCCAGGCGGCGAAGGCGGCCGAGTCGGCCCACGACAGCCACGGGCAACGATGGTCGCGGTCGGCCGCCTGGGGCCGAAACCAGGTGTTCGGAAAACCACCGCGCGGTGCGTAGACGCGGTTCGGCGGCTCACCCGATCGGCTGATCCAGGTGCCATGGCCGTCGGGATGGTAGCGCCGGGAAGCCTCCGCCTCGGAGAGGGTGGAGAGGAAGTCCGCGTACTGCCCCTGCGTGATGGCGAACTTCATCGCATAGAAGCCGCGGTAGCCGTTGGGGAACGAGGCGGGAATCGCGCCGCCGTCCTCGGGCACGATGCCCGTCGCCCAGAGCCGGCCCGGCTGCCGGCCGGTCGGGATCGGCCCCGGCCCGGTGACCGTGAACGGAGGCGTGCCGGTGCCACTGAAGGCATGAAAACGGTTGAGCTCCGGTCCGGACACGACGCCGAGGTCGAACGGTCCCTCGGCCACGTGGACCATCTCCACGCCGAACGCCTTGACCGTCGCCGCGGCTCCGGCGGCCAGCGGCTCCGTCAGCACCTCGACCCGTTCCGCCGCAACCCGGCCGATGCCATCCTGCCGGCGGCGCAGAAACACCCCGACGAAACCGTCGTCGCCATCGGGCACGACGCAGTCGAGCACGGTTCCACCCCCCTGGCGGAATCCGGATGGGTTGACGACCGTGTCGGCCAGCAGGCGCAGCGGTTGCCCGGGCGATGCAGCTTCCTTGCGAACCTTGAAGAACACCCAGGCCGCATCGTGGACCGTGCCGCCGCGCCACGAGTGGTCCCAGGCGACGTCGAAGCCGATCGTCGTCGCCGTGCCATCCCGCGGCGTGGCCACGACGTTGGTGATCGAGAGGCCATCGGCAGCAGCGCGGGCGGCCAGCGATCCGAGGAGCAGTGCCACGAGCGGCCGCACCACGCACCGGGTTGCCATGTGAAGCCGTAGCCCCAAGTGAATCACGTTCATGGCATGCTCCCCGACCCGTGCCTTGTCGCACCGTGGGTCCCCGAAGTATAACTTCTCGCGGCCGCGGGGTGGAAATCGTCCCTTCTCGGTGGAGTTCGTCGCGCATGCAAGTGCCAGCATTCTCCCCACGAGCCGGACACGACTGGCGATTCCCCGCGGCGCTCGCCTGGGCAGCGGCATGCCTCGTGCTCACGCCGGGACCGCTCGTCGCCGACGACCATGCGGCGGAACGGTTTCGCGGCGCCGGGCGGGCGGACCCGATCCGGGTCACCAACGTGCGACGCACGGCCGGGCCCGGTGCGGGGCAGAGCACGATCACGTTCGACCTCGCCTGGGATCATTCCTGGCGGGCCTCGTGGGAGGTCGGCGAAAAAGAGCATGGTGGACCTGGCGGCCCGCGGCTGGAGAACTGGGACGCGGCCTGGGTGTTCGCGAAGTTCCTGGCGCCGGGATCGGATCGCCACGCCCATGCCATGCTCTCCGCCAGGGCGGCGGACCATCGCGTGCCGACGGGAGCGGCGATCGACGTGGGCCGCACGGACGACGGCACGGCGGGGGTCGGCGTGTTCGTGTATCGCGCCGTCGCGGGGCAGGGCCCCAACGACTTCAAGGGGGTGACGCTGCGTTGGGTGCACGGCGCCGACCTGCCCGCCGACGCCGACCTGCGGGTGTTCGCCGTGCAGATGGTCCGCGTGCCCGAGGGCGGTTTCTGGGCCGGGGACGGATCGACCGATTTCGTGCGCGGGCAGTTTTCGTCTGGCACGTCCACCGCCCCGGTGCGCATCGCGAGCGAGGCGCCGATGACGCTCGGTGGCGAGGCTCCGGGCGTGCTGAACAACCGCGACGGTGCCGGCATGAACCTGAGCCACACCGATGACTTCAGCAGCGACGTGCCCGTGTCGCTGGCGGCGGCGTTTCCCAAGGGCTACGGCGGGTTCTACTGCATGCGACAGGAGATGACCCAGCAGCAGTACGTCGATTTTCTCAACACCCTCCCCTTCGACCGCCAGGCACAGCGGACGATCCCGCAGGGCGAGAAGAAACTCGGCCCCGACGCACCGCCGGGAACCGCCGTGCTCGTCGGAGAGAAGAACGCGGGGGGGCATCGGGCCGCGGTCCGCATCGCGTCCTCCGGCACCCCGGACGTTCGGGAGGGAGTCGTGGTGGATCGCAAGACGTTCATCGCCTCTGCATCGGTGGTCAGGCGCGGCCGGCCGGCCGTCTACGCGACCGACAACCCGCACGTCGTGTGCAACGGCATCAACCACATCGACGGCATCGCCTTCGCGGCCTGGGCCGGACTGCGGCCGATGACCGAGCTCGAATACGAGAAGGCCTGCCGTGGTCCGCTGCGGCCCGTGGCGGGCGAATATGCCTGGGGCACCGCCGGGATCGCCGGCATCGATCCCGGCGGCGGAAACTACGTGCTGCAGAACGGAGGAGCGGCGGAGGAGACGGTCGTCTGGGAGGGGGCCGGCGGGGCGGACGCGACCCATGGTAACGCTCCGTGCTCGGTGACCAACAGGAAACTTGGCGGCCCGGTGCGTGGCGGCGTGTTCGCCACCGCGACGAGCGACCGCGTGTCAGCGGGGGCTTCGTACTGGGGAATCCTCGACCTGAGCGGGAACGTCAACGAGGTCGTCGTCCCGGTTGGCGTGGTCCGGGGACGAGTCTTCGCCGGCACGCATGGCACGGGCGACGATCCGCCGTGGGGCGATCTGTTGTGCGGCATCCGTGGCGGCGGCTACGGCGATGGCGGCGGCCACTACAGGGGGTTCGGCGGCGACGACCTGTTTCGCGTCTCGAACCGCTTCATGACGGCAACACCGGGGGTCTACAATACTGCCCGGCACTTCATGAACGGGTTTCGCGGCGTGCGCACCGCGCCGGCACGCCCCGCCGAGTAGCACATGGCCCGGCAGCCCGCGGAGTGCCGTATACTTTCGAGAGCATCCCCGTGTTGACATGTCGCGAGCGTCCTTGCGAGACCTTCGGCCTCTCCCTTTGGGAGAGGCCGGCCGTAGGCCGGGTGAGGGTGCTTGCGTTGATGCAACGGAAGCACCATCATGCGGCAGGGGAGCCGGGCTGAGCGCGGCGACCGTAAGCCGGAGCCGACGCCGGGTCGGCGGCGACGGCGCGACACCCCGGAAGCACCATCATGCGGCAGGGGAGCCGGGCTGAGCGCGGCGACCGTAAGCCGGAGCCGACGCCGGGTCGGCGGCGACGGCGGGACACCCCGGCAGCACCCTCACCCCAGCCCTCTCCCAGAGAGAGAGGGGGTGGTGACTTCTGATTCGAGCAGAGATCACAGGAGCGTGTCACGTGAAAGCGTGAACGCCGAGAACACATCAACGTCAACAACAACATGCTCCCGCTGATGACAGTCGGCGCCTTGCCCCGCCAGCATCCGCATCGCCTGCGAGCCGGAGTCCTGCCCTGCCTGGCGGCACTGCTCGTGGGGCTGCCGGGTTTCGCGCAGGCCCCGCCCGACAAGCCCGTCGACACGTCGGCCGCCACGCCGGCTGACAGATCGGTCGAGGAACTCGCCCGCGCGGCGAAGCCGGCGATCGTCACGATCCGCTTCCGCGGCCGGCGCGGCGGCGACGAGGGGCTCGGCACCGGGTTTTTCGTCGGCGCAGGCCTCGTGGCCACGAACCTGCACGTCATCGGCGAGGCCCGGCCGATCAGCGTCGAACTCGCCGACGGGACGCTGCATGAGGTCAGCGCCGTCGAGGCCACGGACCGCGACGGCGACCTGGCGGTCGTGCGGATCGCCGCCACGGGGCCCGCGCCGCTCCCGCTCGCCGCGGCCGACGCGATCGCCGCGGGAGCGGAGATCGTCGCCATCGGCAACCCGCACGGCCTGGAGCGGAGCGTGGTTGCCGGCCGGGTGTCGGGACTGCGGCAGATGAACGGCATCGACATGCTCCAACTCGCGATCCCGGTGGAGCCAGGCAACAGCGGTGGACCCGTCCTCGACCGGCAGGGCCGCGTGCAGGGGATCGTGTCGATGAAGTCCCTCGTCACGCCCAACCTCGGGTTCGCGGTCAGGGCGGAGCGGCTGCGCGGGCTGCTCGAGCGGCCCAATCCCGTGGTCATGGAACGCTGGCTCACGATCGGCGCCATCGATGCCGACGAGTGGACGACGGTCGGCGGCGCCCGCTGGCGGCAGCGGGCGGGACGGATCGCCGTGGCCGGCGCGGGGGCCGGCTTCGGCGGCCGGTCGCTGTGCCTCGCCGTCGCGCCGCCCCCCGACCTTCCCTGCGACGTCGCCGTGTGGGTCAAGCTCGACGACGAGGCGGGGGCGGCGGGGCTCGTGTTCGCGTCCGACGGTGGCGACCGGCACTATGGCTTCTACCCGACGGCGGGGCGGCTGCGGCTGACACGGTTCGACGGGCCGGACGTGCTGTCGTGGAAGATCCTCGCCGAGAAGCCGAGCCCGCACTACCGGCCCGGGGCCTGGAACCACCTCCGCGTCCACCGCACTGCCGATGCGATCGCCTGCTTCGTGAACGACCAGCCGGTCTTCGAGTCGGCCGACCGCGGCCTCGTCGCCGGCCGCGTCGGGCTGGCGAAGTTCCGCGACACGGATGCGGAGTTCCGCGGGTTCGCCGTGGGCCGCACGGTGCCGGCGGCGCTGCCCTCCAGGGATGTGCTCGACCGGGTCGAGGCGCTTACGGCCGGCCTGCCCGACGACGGCCCGCCGGGACGGGAGCTCGTGGGCAGGCTGCTCGCCGAGCGGGCAACCGTGGGCGAGGCGCTCGCCGCGCGGGCGGCCCTGCTCGAGCGGCAGGCCCGGCAGCTGGAGGCGCTCGCCGTGGCGGTTCACGAGCGCCGCACGCTCGACGAACTGGCCCGCGTCGTCGCCGCGGACGAGCCGCGGATCGACCTGTTCCACGCGGCCCTGCTCGTCGCCAAGCTCGACAATCCCGAGCTCGACGTCGCGGCATCGCGCCGCGATCTCGACCGGCTCGTCGCCGACATCGCGAAGCGGTCGGCCGATGCCGATGAGACGATGAAGCTCGCCACGCTGAACCGCGTGCTCTTCGAGGAGCTCGGGTTCCATGGTAGCCGCGGGGACTATTACAACCGGTCCAACAGCTACGTCAACGAGGTGCTCGACGACCGCGAGGGGATCCCGATCACGCTCTCGGTGGTCTACATGGAGCTCGCCCGTCGGCTCGGCCTGCGGGTCGAGGGCGTGGGGTTTCCCGGTCATTTTCTCGTCCGCTCCCTGCCGGCGGCGGGCGAGCCGCGCTGGCTCGACGTCTTCGACCGGGCCGCGGTCCGCAGCCGGGACGATCTGGCGCGGCAGCTGCGCGAGCAATCGGGCGACGAGCTCGCCGACGAGCATCTGGCGACCGTCGGCCCGAGGGCGATCCTCGTGCGCATGCTCTCGAACCTGCGCGGGATCGCGACCCGCGAGGGGAAGCAGGCCGACGTCCTGCGCTACCTCGATGCCACGCTCGCGGTCGATCCGCTGTCGGTCCGCGACCGGCTGATGCGCATGGTGACGGCCGCCCGGCTCGGCCGCCGCGAGACCGCCACGGAGGACGCCCGCTGGCTGCTCGACCGCAAGCCGGCCGGCATCGATCTGGAGGAGGTCCGCGGCCTGCTGGAGCAGGTGGAGGCGGATGCCCGCTGATCGGCCTGGGCAGCGCGGGCGATCATGACCGGCCGCCGCGGTCGCGGTCGCTTCAGGCGGGCAGGTCGTCCCACAGCGGGCACCAGAGCGGCGTTCGTGGAAACAGCTGCCCGGCCAGCTTGACCGCCACCTGCGTCGAGGCCTCGAGCCTGCCAGCCGCGGCCGCCTCGGCCGGATCGCACTGCCCGAGGAGGAGCCGGGCGAGCTCCTCCGCGGAGAGCGTCAGGTAGCTGCGGCCGACACGGCCGGGCTGCACCACGCCGGTGCCATCAGCGACGACGATCGAGGCCCGCAGCCCCGGCGCGTCGAGGCCGAGCTCCAGCATCTCGCGCACGCCGTCCGCGGCGACCCGGGCCGCCACCAGGGGGGCCAGCGCCGTCAGCAGGTCGAGAGGCCGCAACACCTTGGCCACGATCATCCGATCGCCGGCGTGGACGAGGCTCGTGTCGCCGGCGACGGCGGCGTGCAGCGCGTCGGCGGCGCTCGATTCGTAGGTGATCTCCTGGCGGTCGTTCTCGATCGCCTCGGCGCAGACGCGGGCGAGGATCTCGCGGTCCAGACCGGGAAACTCGGGATCGGCGGCGATCTCCAGCACCCGCGTGCCGGACTGCACGCAGTAGCCGACGATCCGGGCGGAGCTCTCCTTGAGCTCGTAGCGGTCCTGCCCCACGAGGGCCACGATGATCGAGTCGAAGGCCCCGCGGCTCACCAGCCAGCGGGCGTATGTCTCGTCGCGGTCGGCGGGGCCGGTGTACCGCAGGGCGTTCTGCCGGTAGATCCGCAGGATCGCCGGGAGCTCGACATGCCGCCACTGCCGCATCGTCACCGACTCACCGTCCCGCGGCTGCTGTTCCTCCAGCAACCGGGCGAGGATCTCGGTGGGCCGGCCCGGCGTCGCGGCGTCGCGGCCGAGCACGCTCCAGCCCAGCTCGTGGTACGAAGCCGCGATCCGCGTGCGCGAGAAGGCGACGACGGCCTGGGAGCGGCGCAGCCGCTCCTCGGCCTCCTGCACCAGCCGCTGGCCGTGACCGGCGCCGCGGCATTCGGGCAGCACCGCCAGTCGGTCGAGCACGGCGCCGCGCACCGTTGTCCCGCCGACGAGCACGTCGCGCGGCACGATCTCCAGGTGGCCGACAATGCGGCCGCCGAGCCTGGCGACGAGCCGGTTGGCCGAATCGTGCTCCGGGTGGTCCACGGCGGCGTGAAACTCGGCGCGGGTCGGGGCCGCCGGGAGCCCGGCGAGCAGGTGCAGCAGTTCGCTCTGATCGCCGGCCCGCGCCGGGGCGACCTGACAGGCCTCGAGCATCCAGGCCGGCGGCGCCGCGGCGGCCGGGAGGGGGAGCGGGAGGTGGAGGATGGCCGGTCGCCGGAGATTTGGACGCCTGCTCACCACGGTTCCGGAGGGACGAATCTCCACGGACTGGACCAGCGCCTCGTCAGCTTTCAGCGCCCGGCGCCCGTCGCCGGTCTTTGCCCCCGCTGGCCGCACGACGACGCCCGCAGGCGGCTGGGCCGTTCCGGCCGCGAGCCGGAGCGTCTTCGCCGTGCCGGTCGCCTGCTGGGGTCGCGGTTGCCGGGCGATAACGCTGCCTGGCCCGCTGCGAATCTTCAGACGCGGAGGGGACTTCCTCGTGCCGGCGGCAGCCTGGCCGCCTGACCGTCGTGGGGAGACGTCCGCCAGTTCTCGTGCCGGCTTCGGGGAACCGCTCGTCCGCCGCATGATGCCTCCTTTCCCTGGAGCCACGGGACTCAATCCGTTGTCGGTGAAGATATGTCGATCCTCAGCCGTTTTCCAGTAGCAGGAAGTTTTTCAGTGTCTTTTCCGGAAAAAAACACCAGGGGTAACCGCGTGATTCGAGCACGCTGCGGCTCCGAATCGCCGCGGTCAGGGGCCCGATGCGGTCGCGGAGCGCGGCCTGCACGTCTTGCACATGCCGCCCCAGCCGCTCATTGGCGGAGCGGATCGCACGGCAACGCCGCTGGGCGAGCGCGGGCGTCGGCACGGTCTCGATCCAACGGCGCTTCTCCACGACCAACTCGCGGACGCCGGATGCCAGCAGGTCCGCCGGCCCGAGGTGCCGCTCGGGATGGTAGGCGACGTCACGGAGGTCGCGGTGCACGGCCGCCAGATCGGCCGCCGGATCGGCGGCATCGAAGCCGGGGAACGTCCGCTCGATCGGGAGCCGCAGCGTGCCCGACACGACCGCGTGCCGCGGCGGATCGCAGCCCGTGAGCCGGCGAACGACCTCGTCGGTGATGCCGTCGTACGCCGCGCCGCCGATGCCGTGCACGAACACGTCCGCGACAACGAGGCGCGCCACGAGCGTGGTGACGAGGGCCCGCGGCCTGAGCCGCAGGGCATGCTCCTCCAGTCGCGACAGGGCGTCGACCCAGCGCGACGGCGGGATGTCCGGGGCGATCGGCAGCTCGACCCGCAGCGTCTCCAGGTCGGAGAGCAGGAGCGTGCCCGGCGTGGCGGTGTTGGCGAACACCCGGCGCCGCCGCGGGTCGTCCTTCGACCAGATCCACCAGGGGATTTCCAGCCATTCGCCGTTGGCATCGTGGCGGACGGCCAGATCGGGGAACGGCCGGCCCCGGCCGCGCACGCGGTGCCGGCGGCGATGCTCCGCCAGCGCCCCGTTGTAGGCCTCGTGCAGCCGCCGCGCGTGCGCAAGCAGCCAGCCGGTGAAGACCATCACCGTCGGCAGCTTGACCAGCTCGCTGACCGGCAGCTCCAGCGTCTCCATGCCGAACCGTTCCTCGAGCAGGTGCCGGGCCTGCGCGATGGCGAGTCCGAGCCGATGGCACTCCCGCGACCGCTCGACCGCCAGCGGCCACCAGCGCCGCAGGATCGGCTGCGATTCGAGCGGTGCCAACAGCCGGCTGGCCCGGTCGCCGAAGGCGGCGAAGCAATCGGCGTCGATGACCGGCCGCTCCTCCCAGGCCATCTCGGCGGCGCCGGCGTCGAAGGGGACCTCCTCGAGACGGGCCGCCTGCGGCGTGCCCACGGGCACGGCGACGGCGGGGTGAATGCAGCGGTCGGTGTCGACGACGAGGTTCACCGCACTGCCGCCGACGCGGCGCGCGTAGGCGTCGAGGGCCGCGTTCTTCAGCCACACGCCGGCGTGGAACAGTTCCGGCTGGTGCCCACCCATGATGATCGGTCGGGCGATCCAGTCGGCGACGTCGGCCGGCCGCTGGACGTCGCGGTAGCTGCCGGTGTATTCCGCGGCCACCGTGAGCACCTCGCGGCGCGTGGCGGCGACGAGTTCCCAGAGCCGGAGGTCGCCGATCCGCGTGTCGAACGCCGCCCGCAGCAGCCGATTGTTGTCGACGAGGGCCTCGATCGACGACGCGGCAGTGCCGGATCCGACGGGGGGATCGAGCAGCCGGCCGCCGGAGGCTTCGGGAGCCCGATGAGATCGTCTCGGAGGAGGCATGGCCGCAGGTTCAGGACGCCGCGGCCCCGGCGGCGACGGCCGCCTCCGCGCGATCGAGCACGCCCCGATAGTAGGCCAGACGGGTCGCCGCGTCGTCCAGTGCGCCCCCGAAACTCCGCGCCAGATCGAGATACAAGAGCGGCACGGGCAGCTCCACGATCCGCAGACCGGCCGCAGCTGCCTGCACCCAGACCTCCAGCGGCATGGCGTATCCCGGCTCGGTGACGTGCAACGCGGCGAGCGCCCGACGCGAGTAGGCCTTGAACCCGCAGAAGGCGTCGCTGAGCGCCAGGCCGAGCCGGGCGTTGATCTCCGCCGTGAGCGCCTCGTTGATCCGGCGTCGGGCCAGCGGTGGCTCGCTGTCGCCGGGAAACCGGCGCAGGTAACGGCTGCCGCTGACGATGTCGGCCCGGCCGGATGCGGCGATGAACTCGGGGATCAGCCGCGGCTGATGCTGGCCGTCGCAGTCGATCGTGACCAGGCCCGCCCAGCCGCCGGCGAGCGCCTCGCGGAACGCGCTGGCCAGCGCGGCGCCATATCCGGCGTTGGAGGCATGGCGCACCACGCGGACATCCCCGCGGTCGGCGACCCGGGCAGCGAGCAGCTCGGATGTGCCGTCGGTGGAACCGTCGTCGACGACGAGCACGTCGGGTGTGTGCCGCAGCACCTCGTCGAGCACGGCCGAGACGTGGCCGACCTCGTTGAACACCGGCAGGGCGGTGAGAAACCGATGCATGCGCGCCGCCCACGGAGAAGCAACCGGGCCGTCCGCGACGCCCGCGGCGGCAGCGGGAACGCCCGCCGACAATGGACCAAGTGTAGCGCGCAAAATCGGCCGGGCAACGCGCCGGCGGGCCCTTCAGCCACCGAGCCAGGCGAGGGGGTCGCGTTCCTGCCGGCTCGCCCAACAGGTGAGCCCCGGAACCGCCGCCGCCAGCCGCCGGGCGAGCACGGGGAGCGAAAACGATTCGCTGGCATGATGGCCGACCGCGATCACCGCCAGGCCGGCTGCCTCCGCCTCGACGGCATGGTGGAGCCGGATCTCCCCGGTGAGAAGCGTGTCGCAGCCGGCCCTGCGGACCTGCTCGATGCCGTCGCCGCCGCTGCCGCAGATGATGCCGACGCGGCCCGCAGGCCGCGTCTCGTCGCCGGCGATCTGCACCCCACGGGCGCCGAGGCGGGCGGCCGCGCGGCGGGCCAGATCCGCGACGCTCGTGCCGCGGGCCGCCGTGCCCGCCCGGCCGAAGCCCGCCAGCGGCAGGTCGGCCGCCGGCTCGAGCGGCACGACGCGTTCGAGGTCGAGGATTGCGGCGAGTTGATCGTTGATGCCGCCGGCCGCCGAATCCCAGGCCGTGTGCGGGCTCCACAGCGAAACCCCCGACTCGATCAGCGCGAGCAGGACGCGGCCCGCGCCCGTGGCGGTCGTGATCCGGCCGAGCGGCCGGAACGGCAGGGGATGGTGGACGACGACGAGATCGGCCCGCTCGGCGACCGCCTCGCCGGCGACCCGCTCCGTCAGCGTCAGGCAGGTCATCACCCGCTCGATTCGCGCACGGCGGCCGCCGATCAGCAGGCCGACCGTGTCCCAGTCGGCGGCCAGCCGCAGCGGCGCGAGCCTTTCGAGTTCGTCAGTCACCTCGGCGAGCGTGGGCATGGTGGAGAGGATACCATCCGGAGGGACGTTACTTTCCCCCGTTCGCACTCGCGCGGCACCCGGTTCCGATGGACACTGCCCGACTCTCGATCCCTGCCGCGTTGCTGGCCCGTGATCTGCGCACGGCCCTGCGCCGGGCCCGCGACCTCGGCATCCGCGGCGTCGAGCTCGATGCCCGAAGCGGCCTCGACCCCGGCCAGCTGACCCAGACCGGCCTGCGCCAGATCCGCAAGTGGCTCGGCGATGAGGGGATCGTCGTCAGTGCCGTGGGCTTTCGCACGCGCGGTGGCTACGCCGATTCCGAGCGGCTCGAGGGGCGGATCGCGGCCACGAAGGAGGCGCTCGAGCTGGCCCACGCCCTCGGTGCCGGGATCGTGCTCAACCACGTCGGCGACATTCCTCCCGAACCGGCCGGACCGCAGTGGCGGCTGCTCGTGGACGTGCTCGCCGACATCGGCGCCTGGGGACAACGGGTCGGGGCCACGCTCTGCGTCGAGGCGGGCCGCAGCGGCCCCGACGACCTGGCGCGGCTGTTCGCCGCGCTGCCCGACGCCGCGCTGTGCTGCGACCTCGTCACCGGCGCGCTTGTCGTTCACGGCCACGACCCGGCCGCCGCGGCGGCCGGGCTGGCGGGGCACGTCGCCGCCGTGCATGCCACCGACGCCGTGGCCGGGCCGTTCGCCGGCCGAGGTCGGTCCGTGATCCTCGGCACCGGGCAGGTCGACTTCGCGGCCGTGCTCGCGGTCCTCGAGGAGCGCGGCTACCGGGGCTGGATCGGCCTCGAGCCGGTCGAGGAGCGGTCGGCGCGGGCCGAACTGGCCGCCGCGATCGAGTACCTCCGGGCGCTCTGACCGGTGTGCGCCGGGCGGATCGGGGGCTGGCGGCTCCTGCTCCGGCAGGGCGATTTTGGGGAGCGCGGCCTGTGGTAGGATCGGTTGTATGAGACAGTCCGCTGTGACCGTGCGGTCCACCACTTGGTGTGCCCTGTTGGGCTACACGGTCATCGCATTGGGGCTGCCGCTCCCCTTCGGCAGCCTGCCGGCGGATCGGAGCGGCGCGGGGATCGATCCTGCCGCGACCCTGCTTCTTGCCGCCAAGGACCGCTCACGCCCCTTTCCGTGCATGAACAAGCCGTGCGGCTGCGCGTCGGCCGAGCAGTGCTTCACGAACTGCTGCTGCCACTCGCCGGCGGAGCGGCTCGCCTGGGCGCGGGCCCGGGGGTGCGAAGCCTCCGTCCGCGCGGCGCTGGCCCGTGCCGCGACGCCGGAGCCGCGGCTGGAGAAGGCCGCATCCTGCTGCGCGGCGAAGTCTGCCTGCTGCGCGCAGCAGGCAGACTGCTCTGCGGCCAAGGCCGAGCAGCCCGCCTCGGCCACGGCCGCGGGCCGCGGCCGATCGGTGTCGTTGCGGGCCATGCTCGCCTGCAGCGGGATCGTCGATCAGTGGTTCGCGGCCTCCACTGCCCTGCCGCCAGCGCGTGTCGAGCCGCCACGGCCGCATCGTTGCCTGCAGCGGGTCATCGTCGCCGATGCCCGCGCTGATTCCCTTCGCGCCGTCCCCGACGTTCCTCCTCCGCGGGCGATCTGACCGCAGGCCTTTCCCCGGGCCTGAGCCAGGTCTGCCCAGCGATCGCGCGGCTGCGGCCGCCGGTGAGCACATGGTGTGCGCACCCGGCCTGCGGTCGTCCCCCGTCCAGTGCGAGGAGCACCCATGCGCCCGTCCCGAATGCATACCCGCTTGCGTCCCCCCCCCGCCGCCCCGCGCGGCTTCACGCTCGTCGAGCTGCTCGTCGTGATCGCGATCATCGCCGTGCTCATGGCGCTGACGATCCCCGCCGTGCAGTCGGTCCGCGAGAGCGGCCGACGGATGAACTGCGGCAGCAATCTCAGGCAGTTCGGCATCGCGATCCTCAACTACGAGGCCGCCCGCAGACACTTTCCACCCACCGAGGCGCCGGTGATCCGCACCAACAAGCAGGGCACGGGCTGGTCGCTGCACGCCCGGCTCCTGCCCTACGTCGAGCAGGCGACGATCGCCGACCGCTTCGACTTCAAGCAGCCGGCCTTCAGCGGCAACTTTTCAACACAGACGCCGAACCCGGCATTCGCGCCGCTGTTCGCCATGCCGATCCCGATCCTGCTCTGCCCGAGCGATCCGGCGCCGGTGGTCAACTCGTCGAACGGCTTCAACTACGCCGGCAACAACTACATGGTCAGCTTCGGCAGCGCCACCGTGCCGGTCGCAGGCCGCTTCTACTGGAACTTCGCCACGCCCACCGACGGCATCGTCCACGAGGAATCGCGGGTCCGCGCCGCCCAGGTGACCGACGGCCTCGGCAACACGATCATCGCCAGCGAGGCGGTCCGCAGCGTCCCTGCCGGCAGCGCCGACACGGTGACGTTTCCGGCCGGCGCGCCGCCGTCGTTCCCCTACCAGTACCTGTTCAACGGCTCGGCCCGCTGGACCAACGGCCAGACGGCGATCACCTTCAGCGGCAACGCCAACCCGACAACGGCCGACATCGACGCCTTCGTGGCGGGCTGGTCGGCGGTCGGCACCTCGTGGCGGCATGCCGGCAGCCCGTCGATGCGCGGCCGCGGGCTCTCCTGGGCGGCGACGACGGCGGGCAACAGCCTCACCAACGGGTTCCTCACGCCCAACAGCCGGATCCCCGACATCGCCATCCACTGGTCCGGCTTCTTCGGGCCGAAGAGCTTCCACCACGGCGTGGCCCAGGTGCTGTTCGGCGACGGCCGCGTCGTGCCCCTCTCCGAGTCGATCGACAAGACCGTCCATCGCGGCCTGCACAGCATCAACGGCGGCGAGCCCGTGACGGGCGATTGGTGAGCATCGTGTCCCGCGGCGGTGCGGCACGTGCCGCACCCCGATCCTCCGACCCATGAAGGAGTCTCCGATGTCCAGACCGGTTCCCCTGCTCGCCGCGCTGCTCGCGACGCTGGCCGTGGCCGCGGCCGCCCGCGGCCACGACACCTGGGTGCAGACGGCGACGCTCGTCGCCCGCCCCGATGACGTCGTGCACGTCGACCTTGCCCTCGGCAACCACGGCAACGACCACCGCGACTTCAAGCTGGCCGGCAAACTGGCGGCGCTCGATGAGGCGACGTTCGGCGTGCGCACCCCGGGCGGCCGGACGATCGATCTCACGGCCGCTGCCGTCGATCTCGGCTACGCGCCCAAGGAGGGCTACTGGTCGGCTCGGTTCGTCGCCGCCGAGGAGGGGCTGCACGGCATCGTCCACACGCTCGACCGGGTGCACGGCCCGAAGCGCACGCTGAAGAGCGCCAAGGCGTACTTCCTCGTCGCCCGCTCCCCCGCCGCCGCGGCCGGCGTTCCGGAAACCTTCGCCGAGCCGCTCGGCCACCCGCTGGAACTGGTGCTCGAGACGCACCCCGTGCTCCGGGCCGGGCCGGGCCGGGCGATCAAGGTCCGGCTGTTGCTGCGCGGCAAGCCGCTGGCCGACGAGCGGGTGTCGTTCATCCCGCGGGGCGCGGAGCTGGCCGAGGACTTCGATCCGCGGTTCGAGCGCCGCACCGATGCCGAGGGGCGGTGCAGCTACACGCCCCGTGAGGGGAACTACCTGCTCGTCGTCGCCCACCGCACGGCGGCCGATGAGCGCGGTCCCGACTTCGACCGGACCGCCTACAGCGCCACGCTCGTCCTCAACGTGCCGCAGCGCTGCGTCTGCTGCGACGCGGGGGAGGAATGAGCGGCGGCCGCCGGCTGGTCAGGCGAATCGCGCCGCCAGCGCGACCGCCGCGGTTTCGACCCGGAGCACGTGCGGCCCGAGGGCGATCCGGCGGGCGCCGGCGCAGTCGGCGGCGGCGATCTCCTCGGCCGTGAAGCCCCCCTCGGGGCCGACAAGGCCGATAACCTCAGCGCCGCGTGGCAGCACGGCGGCGTCGAGCGGCGCGGCCTGCGGATCGGTGAGCAGGATGGCGGTTCCCGCCGCCGTCGCGGCGCACAGGTCGGCGACAGAGCAGGGGGGAGCGATGTCGAGGAGCCGGTTGCGGCCGCACTGTTTGCAGGCCTCGATCACGGTCCGCTCCAGACGGGCCCGCGCGGCGGCGGTCGCCTCGGCCACACCGCGGCTCGTCTCCAGGGGCACGAGCCGCTCGACCCCGAGCTCGGTGAGTTTTTCCACGAGCCACTTCTGCCGCTCGCCCTTCGGCAGCGCCACGGCGAGCGTCAGTGCCGGGCCGGTTCGCGGCGGATCGGGAATCGCCGCGCCGGTCGCGAACTCGATCGTGTCCCGGCCGATACGCACGATCCGGCCCGGCCACTCGCGGCCATCCCCGGCGAACAGCCGGACCTCGTCGCCGACCTTGGCGCGGAGGACGCGGGCCAGATGGCGAGCCTCGTCCCCGCACGCTTCGGCCCGCCCGGCGTCGGGAGGTGCGGCCACGAAGAAGCGTTCGCTCATCCGCCTGCCCTCCGCGGCGGGGCGGTGAAAAACCGCCCGCCATGTGCCGATAAAACCCCGGCCGATTCGTCCTGACCCGGCCGCCCTGGGCCGCTACACTCCGCCGCCATGCTACGCGATCGACCCCCGTTCACAGCGCCCCTCTTCGACGGCACGCCGGAGCCGGTGACGTTCCACGCCGGCCTGCCCCAGGAGGAGGCGCTGGCCCGGCTGGAATGGCTGTGCGGCAACCGCGAGCGGTGCGGCATCGTGGTCGGTGACCCTGGGGTCGGCAAGAGCCATCTGGCGGCTGTGGCCGCCCGGCGGCTCGCCGGGCTCGGTGCCGAGGTGGCGGTGCTCTCCCTGGGGGGCCTGCCGGAGGGGGAATGGCTCGAACTGCTGCTCGACCGGCTGCCGCTCGACCAGCGCAGCCGTGCGGAGGCGATCCGGCCGTGGCAGAAGCTGGAGAACAGGCTGCGGCAAAACGCGCTCCTCGAGCGCACCACGGCGCTGGTGTTCGACGACGCGGATCGGGCGCCGGCCGATGCGCTGGCGGGCATCGCCCGGCTGGTCGCCGCGGTCGAGCCGCGATTCGGCAGCGTGCTCGTGATCGTGACCGCGCAGCCCGCGGGGCTCCGGCACCTGCCCGACGAGATCCGGCAGCGGGCGGCGGTGCGGATCGAACTCACCCCGTGGGAGGAGCCGGATGTGGCGGCGTTCATCGCCGCCGCGCTGCGTCGGGCCGGGGCGGATCCGGGCCTGTTCTCGGCGCAGGCGGTGGAGACGATGGCGCGGTTCACGGCCGGCGTGCCCCGCCACGTGGTGCGGCTGGCCCGGTTGGCCTTGGCCGCAGCGGCCGGGGATGGGCTCGGCATCGTCGATGCGGCGACGATCGAACGGGCGTGGCGCGAGCTGATGCCGGCCGAGCAGCCCGTCGCGGGGACGGATGCGGAACCCGGCGCCGCAGACCGGCCGCCGACGGTGCGGGTGGTCCGCCGCCTCTGGGGCTGACCGGGCGGCTTCGACCAACGGGCGTCGCTGACCGAGCGTCAGCGCTTGATCCGCTTGATGGCGTCGCGTGCCGCCGCGGCCACCTTGGCATCGCCGTCCGCGGCGAGCTTCTCCAGCTTCGGCAGCGCCGTCTTGGCACTGGGACCGACCGCCCCGAGCCGCTTCGCGGCCTCGATCCGGCGCGCCGCCGACTCGTTGTCGAGGTCGGTGATGTATTGGTCCATCGCCATCAGCCCTTCCAGCGATTGTGGCCCCCGGGAGCGGTTCTTGGGCACTGGCGGCCGGCTCGTCTTCGCCTTCTTTGCCCCCTTCTTGGCCTTCTCCTTGCCGGGTGAGCATCCCGTGATGCCAAGCAGCGCGGCCGCGAAGAACAGACGACGTCGAAGCGAATCCACGATGCGGCCTCCGGCCTGCTGGGCACGGCGTGTGGTGCGGGGGGAACAGGCTTTGCACCCCCGCGAGTTTGCCTGGCGAATGGATCGTAGCAGGTCCGCATTCGGCCTCAACGTTGCGGAACGCATGCGGGGCATTTTCCGCGGCGGACCTCGTCGCATAGACTCTCGGGCACCGGCCCGCTTGGTCGGTGCGTCGGAGCGAAGAACCAGTGGCCAAAACAGGTACCCGTTACGCAGTCGCCTCGCCGGACGACGGCCGCAGGATCGATCTTCGCAACCCGTTTCTCGCGGCGCTGCTGTCATGGCTCGTGCCCGGGCTCGGACAGCTCTACCAGCGCCGGACGTTGAAGGGGGGCATGTGCATGGCCGCGCTCGTCGCGGCCCTGGTGTTCGGGATGTGGCTCGGCGACGGCCGCGTCGTCTACGCCGCCGGTCGTCCCGGCGAACTGCGGCTTCCCCCGGCCGCCGTCCGTGCCGCATTCATCGGGCAGGCGGGCATCGGGGTCGTTGCCATCCCCGCCTTCGTGCAGTCGCGGCTGCTGGCGGGGAGCGGCTCTGAACCCCTGTTTGCGAGCGCCTGGTTCGCGCCGCCGGTTCAGCCGGGGCAGTTCGTGTCGCCCGCCTACGCGGAGACGCTCGCCCGCACGTCCCCCGGCGTGGCCGTGGCGGATTCGGGACCGGGGCGGCGGTTCCGGCAGGTCCTCACCGATGAGCTCTCGGTGTGGCAGAAGCGGCTTGGCCGCAGGTTCGAGATCGGCACGCTGTACACCGTCATCGCCGGGCTGCTCAACCTGCTGGTCGTGTTCGACGCCCTGGGCGGTCCGATGCGTGGCGCCGGCGAGAAGTCGGCGTTGGCGGAGGGCGGGAAGCGGCACCCGCCGGCGGCGGGAGAGCGGCGTTGACGGACGGACCGGATCCCGGGAACCCAGATCCCGGGAACACAGGCATTCACGACGGAGTCAGGAAACGATGCTGATCGAACCGCTGCTGGCCGTTGTCCTCGCCCAGCTCGCCGGCCGGGTGCCGGGAATCTTCTTCGGCCTGCCGCTGTTGGCGCTGGCGAGCCTGATCTTCGCCGCCACCCATCACGAGGATCCGGCGGCGATCGGCTACGCCGCCGTTCACTGGATGGTCTGGCTGGGGGGCATGCTCGGCGCGGTGCTCGCCGTCGTGCTGCTGCTCGGCTGGTTCGCCTGATCGTCCGGCGTGGTGGCCGCGGCGCGGCCGGCCAGATCGAGCCGGCGCAGCTGCCCGCATGCGGCGTTGATCCGCGCCCCTTTCCGCCGGCGGATCTGGGCATTCACGCCGGCCGCGCGGAGGAGGTCGAGAAACCGGTCGCGGCTCTCCCGTGACGGCTCCCGCCACGGCATGCCGGTGACCGTGTTGTAGGGGATCACGTTGACGAGGGCCGCCCGGCCGCCGAGCAGCCGGACGAGCCGCCGCGCATGCTCGGTCGAGTCGTTGACCTGGCCGAGGAGGACGTACTCGAACGTCAGCCGCCGGCCCGATGCCTCCCAGTAGCGGTCGGCAGCGGCCATGATCTCGTCGAGGCCGATCGCCTTGTTCACCGGCACGAGCCGGGTGCGGGTGTCGTCGTCGGCGGCATGGAGCGAGACGGCGAGGTGGTAGCCGGGGTTCTCGGCCGTCAGCCGGTCGATGCCGCGCGGCAGGCCGACGGTCGAGATCGTGATCCGCCGCTGCGAGATCCCCAGGCCGTCGGGATGCTGGGCTACGGCCAGGGCCGGCAGGACGCGATCGAGGTTGGCCAGCGGCTCCCCCATGCCCATGACCACGATATGGCTGATCCGCTCCGCATCCGGCAGAAGGGCCACGAGCCGGAGCAACTGTTCGAGGATTTCGCCGCTGGTCAGGTTGCGGATCACTCCGTCGATGCCGCTGGCACAGAACACGCAGCCCATCGCACAGCCGACCTGCGAGCTGATGCACACGGTCCGCCGAACGCCGTCGCGGAGCAGGACGCACTCGATCCGCTGGCCATCGGCCAGCGCCAGGAGCAGCTTCTCGGTGCCGTCGTCGGCCTTGTCATGGGCCGCGATCGCCGTCGTCCAGATCCGGAAATCCGCCTCCAGGCCAGCCCGCAGGTCGCGGGGCAGGTCGGTCATGGCGGCGAAGGAGCCGGCCCGGCGGCCGAAGAGCCAGCGCCGAATCGTGGTTCCCCGCCAGGCGGGCTGACCATGGTCCCGGAGCCAGTCGTCGAGGCCGGTGCCGGGGTCGAGGATGTGTCCCGGCACCCCCGCGGCTCCCGTCGGGGCGTCGGCGGCCGTTTCGGGTGGGCGTTCGTCCATGGGATTCGAGGGGGGTATGGCGCTGCAGCCGGTCGCATGAGCACGGCTGGCGGCCGCACCAGCCGCGGGGTAGATTTCCCGGTCTGCCGGCGGCCGTTGGGCTGCGCCGATCATGCAATCATACCCGGCCCGCGTCCTGCGGCCCTGTCGAGAGGTTTTTTCATGAGCGAGGAGCAGTTCGAGGAACGGACCCGCTGGGTCTATGACGAGCAAATTTTCCCGATCTGGAACAGTTCCTTCGACAAGTCCGACCGCACGGAAATGATCCGCGACGACCTGTGGGCCGGCCGCAGCATCGCCATCCTCCTCGCCACGCTGGTGGCGATCGGCCTGGTGCTTTCCCTGGTCACGCTGGCCTACGTCGTCGCCTGGCGGTAGCCGGCGGCGCGTTGACCGGAAGGGCCGGAGCGAGGAGTTTTTTCCGGAAGGGGGGAACGCGTGTCACGTATCGTGCGCATGGCCATGCGACCCGATCGAGCGTCCGCCGACGCGGGCGTCGCGATCCGTGCCGCGGCCAAGTTGAACCTCTCGCTCGCTGTCCTGGCGCGGCGGTCGGACGGATTTCACGACATCGAGTCGCTGATGGTGCCGGTGGACCTGCACGACATCGTGTGCGTGCGTCCGGCGCGGACCCCGGGGATTCACCTGTCCGTCCGCTTCGGCGGCCAGCTCGCCGGGCCGCGCGGAGCGGCGCTGGCCCGCGATGTGCCGATGGACGACTCCAACCTCGTCGTCCACGCCGTCCGCCTGCTCGCCGCCGAGGCGGGCATTGATCCCAGCCTCGACATCGAACTCGTCAAGGCAATCCCGTCGGGGGCCGGACTCGGCGGCGGATCGAGCGACGCCGCCGCCGTGCTCCGTGCGGCCGCGACGGCGTGGGGCATCGACTGGCCGGCGGAGCGGCTGGCGACGATCGGCGCGGCCATCGGCAGCGACGTGCCCTGGTTCTTCGCCGGCGGGCCGGCGATCGCCCGCGGCCGCGGCGAGCGGGTCGAGCCGGTGCCGGCGCTCGTGCCGCTGGCGGCGGTGATCGCCTGTCCTGCCGTCGGCCTCTCGACGGCGGCCGTCTACGGCCGCTGCACGCCCGATGCCGGCCAGCGCGGCATGGCGCTGCGGCTGGCCGGCGCTCTGGCCGCCGGCGGACTCGCGTCCGCGCTGCCGTTCATGCACAACGCGCTGGAGGAGCCGGCACGGCGGCTGTGCCCCGACGTCGACCTGCTGCTCGCGGCCCTGGCCCGTGCCGGCGCCGTGGCGCCGCGGCTCACCGGCAGTGGCAGCGCCTGCTTCGCATTGACGCGGACGGTGGCGGAGGCCCGTGGCCTGGCGGCCCGCGTGGCAGCGAAAGGTGCCGCCGCCGGGGGCCGCTGGCCGGCGGTGTTCGTGGTACGGCTCGCGCAGCCGGGCCGGCCGGTTGCGGTCGCGGTGTAGCAGGCGGGATCGGGCGGTCGATCGCGCCGGGGCGGTGGAACGGCGATGCGGGGACCGTGGCGGCCGGGAACCGGTCCGACCGGCTCCCGCCGGGGGTGGACGTGCCCGGGGGCGGGCGGGGGGGATCGATGCAGCTCACCGAGGTGCGCGTCAAGTTGATCGAGAACGCGCCGGAACGGCTCCTCGCCTTCTGCTCGATCACGATCGACGCCGCGTTCGTGGTGCGCGACCTGAAGATCATCGCCGGCCAGTCGGGCCCGTTCGTCGCCATGCCGAGCCGGAAGATCTCGGGGCACTGCCCGTCCTGCGGCTTCAAGAACGCGCTGCGGGCCGCCTCCTGCAACCAGTGCGGCAACCGGCTCCCGACCGGAGGCCTGCCGCGGGCCGACGACGGCCGGCTGCGGCTCTATGCCGACATCGCCCATCCGATCAACGCCGCCTGCCGCGACCTGATCCAGCGGCGCGTGGTGGCGGAGTACGAGGCGGAGCTGATCCGCTCCCGCGAGCCCGGCTACGTGTCGCGATACGACGAAATCGGCGACGAGTGACGCGGGCCGGTCCGGTCGTCGTGCGTCAGGCCCGCACGAGGGCATGAAAATCCCGCGTCAGGCGGGCCGTGACCGGCCCGGGCGTGCCGGTGCCGATCGGCCGGCCGTCGATATCGACGACGGGAATCACCTCGGCCGCCGTGCCGGTGAGGAAGCATTCGTCGGCGGTGTACAGGTCGTGCCGTACGAGCGTCGTCTCACGGCAGTCGATGCCCGCGGCATGGGCCAGGTCCATGACGGCGCCGCGCGTGATCCCCTCGAGGATCCCGGCATCGGGCGGCGGCGTCAGCAGCCGGCCGCCGCGGACCACGAAGATGTTGTCGCCGGTGCATTCGGCGACCTCCCCCTTGTGGTTGAGCATCAGCGCCTCGACGCAGCCCGCCTGCAGGCCCTCCAGCTTCGCCATGATGTTGTTGAGGTAGTTGAGCGACTTGATCCGCGGTGACAGCGCCGCCGACTGCGTCCGCTGCGTCGCCGCCGTCACGATCCGCAGCCCCTTCTCGTAGAACTCGCGCGGATAGAGGCTGATCGTGTCGGCGATCACGATCACCTGCGGGTTGCTCGTCCGGTTGGGATCGAGGCCGAGCGAGCCGGCGCCGCGGGTGACGACGAGGCGGACGTAGCCGTCGGCGAGGCCGTTGGCAGCGAGTGTATCGACGACGGCCTGGGCGACCGCCTCCTTGGAGAGGGGGATCTGCAGGCAGATCGCCCGGGCGCTGGCGAACAGCCGATCAAGGTGGGCGTCGAGGCGGAACACCCGGCCGGCGTAGGACCGCAGCCCCTCGAAAACACCGTCGCCGTAGAGCAGGCCGTGGTCGAAAACGCTCACCCGGGCCTCGTCCTCGGGGACGATCCGGTCGTTCATGAAGATCTTGCGTGCCATGGGGCGTCGCCTCGTGGGAGTGCGGGTGTCGCGATTGCCGGCCGGAGTCGGGGCCCGTGCCCGCAGCGAACGTCCCGCGGGGTCAGGCCTCCGCGACGCGGCCCGCCGCCAGCCGCACGATCCGGTCGGCCCGCCTGGCGATCGCGGCGTCGTGGGTGACCAAGACTATAGAAAGGCCATCCACGCGGTTCAACTCGCAGAGCGCATCGAGGATTCCCGCACCGCTGGCCTCGTCGAGGTTGCCGGTCGGCTCGTCGGCGAGCAGCACCCGGGGCTGGGTGACGAGGGCCCGGGCGATCGCCACCCGCTGCATCTCGCCGCCGGAGAGCTGCCGGGGGCGGTGGTGAAGCCGGGCGCCGAGCCCGAAGCGTTCGAGGAGCCCGCGGGCACGGGCCCGCGCGGCGGACCGGACGCGGAGCCAGTCGAGCACGCCGTGCCGCACCATCAACGGGGCGAGCACGTTCTCCAGGGCGGTCAACTCCGGCAGCAGGTGATAGGCCTGGAAGACCATGCCGATGGCGGTGTTGCGCAGCTGGTCGCGGCGCCGGGCCGGAAGGCGGTCGATCCGCGTGCCGTCGAGCTCGATGGCGCCGGAGTCGGCGGCGTCGAGCAGGCCCATGAGCTGCAGGAACGTGCTCTTGCCGGAGCCGCTCTGGCCGACGACGGCCACGAAGCCCCCCGGCTCGAGGTCGAAGTCGACGCCGCGCAGGACGTGGAGCAGGCCCGAGCCGGAACGGTAGCTCTTCTTCAGGTCGCGGACCCGGAGCAGTCCCGGAGCGAGGTCAATCATGCCGCAGGGCCTCCACGGGGTGGAGCCGGGCCGCCCGCAGCGCCGGCAGCACGCTCGCCGCCACGGCGATCGCCACGGCGCCGACGATGATCCAGGCCACCGTCTCCGGATCGACGATCGTGGGGATCTTGTGGAAGTAGTAGATCGAGGGGTCGAAGACCTGGCGGCCGGAGAGCCATTCGACGAGACCGCGGATCTGGTTCAGGTTCCGCACGAAGGCCAGCCCGAGGCCGAGGCCCGCCCCCGCGCCGACGAGGCCGAGGAACAGGCCGTAGCCGAGAAAGATGCCGGCGATGCCCGACGCACCGGCGCCGAGCGACTTGAGGATGCCGATGTCCCGCGTCTTCTCCACCACGATCATGAAGAAGATGGCGAGGATGCCGAAGCCGGCCACGGCGATGATCAAAAACAGGAGGATGTTGAGCACTGACATCTCCATCTCCACGGCGGCCAAGAGCGGCCCCTGCCGGTCGCGCCACGTGGCGATGTCGTAGAGTTCGGGAGAGAAGACGCTGCGCAGCCGGTCGCGGACGGTCACCAGGTCGGCGCCGGGAGCGAGCCGGATCTGGATCTGATTGACGCTCGTCAGGCCGCTCTGCGGGTCGATCATCCCGCGCATCCGCTGCACCGCGGCGATCGGCACGAAGACGAAGTTCGTGTCGTACTCGCTCATCTTGCTCTCGTAGAAATCGACGATCGTGAACGTGTCGCTGACCGCCTTGGGCGGCGTGCCGGCGGTCGTGGTCATGATCTTCACGTCGTCGCCCGGGAGCTTGAGGAACCGGTCGATGCCCTTGGTATCACGGAAGCTCATCAGGCCGAAGCCGGGCACGACGCCGGTGAACTGGGCGGTCGCCGGGTCGGCCGCGGGCTCGGTGTCGGGCCGGGCGGCGAGAAACGGGTCGGCCGCCGGCGCGTCGGCGGGCCGCGCGGGCGGCTCGGTCGGGGCCGGCTCGTCGGCGGCCGACCGTTCCGTCGGGGTGATCGCCGCCGGCGGAGCCGGTTCCCGACCGGCGGCGTCGGGGGGGCCGTCCGTGCCCGTCGAGGCGAGGACGAGATCGACCTGGCGATCGACCGAGATCGCAGGGCGGGCCTGCGTCCCGACCTTCGTCTCCGGCAGCGCGGTCTTCTCCGCCTCAACGCGGCGCAGCCGCTCCCATTCGGCGAACCGCCGCCTGTGGCCCCAGCCGGCCGTTCCCAGCGCCGGCCGGGTCGGCTCGGGCGTCGGCCCGTCGGCCTGGCTGTCGATCGTGTCGTAACCAGCCTCGCGCAGGTCGAAGGACAGCTGGCGGCGGTTGTCGGGATGCTGGAGGAAGCGGCCGAAGTCGCTGACCTGCGCATGGGTCGCCTCGTCGATGCCGACGAGCATGATCGGCCGGAGGACGTTCTGGCCGCGGATCTGGAAGCTGATCATCGCCGGCGTGGTCACCGTCGGCGTCATCCCGGCGATGGCGTCCCCGGCGACCCGGCGGATCTCGCGCATGTGCCAGTCGGGATCCTGGAAGCCGGAGTCGGAGTGGGTTGCGAAGACGATGTCGGAGAGGATGCCGTGGATCCGGTCCTGCATCTCATGGGAGAAGCCCGCCATCACGGCGTTGACCACGATCATCGTGGCCACGCCGAGCGTGACGCTGACCACGCTCGCCAGCGCGATCCAGCGGGTGCGGAGGTAGCGCCAGCAGAGGAGGAGCTTGTACATGGCGGCCGGTGACGGGGGGGTCTACGGGGCGGGAGACGGTAGCACAGGCTCCACCCCTGTCCTAGCCCGGAATTCACGGCTTCGCGGCTGAGCAGGGGCACCGATACCGAGGCCGCCATGGCGGCGATTCCTGCACCACCATGGGCGGCATCGACTGTTGGGGAGCCGAAGGCCGGCCGTCAGGGTGCGTTGAAATTCACTCCCGTCCCCGATTTCCCCCTGCGGAGGGTGCCTGTCCTCACAGCACTCACAGCACCGGTGGCACGCGGTCCTCGCAGGGACGGTATTCGGCCCGCGGCCGGTCAGTCGGCCCGCGGGCGCTGGATCGGAAACAGGATCACGTCGCGGATGCTCGGCGCCGCCGTGAGAAACATCACCAGCCGGTCGATGCCGATGCCGAGACCGCCCGCCGGGGGCATGCCGTGCCGCAGGGCGCGGATGAAGTCGGTGTCCATGCGGGCCATCGACTCGTCGGCCGACAGGCCGGCGAGCTGGGTGCGGAACAATTCTTCCTGCAGGTCGGGGTCGTTGAGCTCGGTGTAAGCGTTTGCGAGCTCGATCCCCGCCACGTAGAGCTCGAACCGCTCCGCCACGTGCGGGGCGCCGGCCTTGCGCTTGGTGAGCGGGCAGACCGCGGCCGGATAGTCGAGGACGAACACCGGCCCGGAGAGCGTCTTCTCCACCGTGGCCTCGAAGAGGTCGCTCTTGACGACGTCGGGATGCCGGCCGGCCGTCTCGATGCCGGCCGCGGCCGCGGCAGCCGCGACGCTCGCCGGGTCGGCGGGATCGCAGCCGGCCGCCGCGCGGAGCAGGTCGTCGTAGTGGGCGCGGCGGAAGGGGGGCGTGAGATCGACCGTGTGCCCGAGCCACTCGAACCGCTCGGGTGCGCCGGCGGCCCGCGCAGCGGCGACGATGAGCGCCTCGGTGAGGTCCATCATCGTGCCGTAGTCGCCGTAGGCCTCGTAGGCCTCGAGCATGGTGAACTCCGGATTGTGCCGCGGGCTCACCCCCTCGTTGCGATAGACGCGGCCGAGCTCGAAGACCCGCTCCAGGCCGCCGACGAGGAGCCGCTTGAGGTGCAGCTCCAGCGCGATCCGCAGCACCAGCGGCATGTCGAGCGCGTTGTGGTGGGTGGTGAACGGCCGGGCCGCCGCGCCGCCGGCCGACTCCTGCAAGGTCGGCCCCTCGACCTCGAGGTAGCCGCGGTCGGCGAGCGTGCGCCGGATCGCCTCCACGATCCGGCTCCGGGCCACGAACCGGTCGCGGACGCCGTCGCCGTGGATCAGGTCGAGGTACCGCATCCGCTGGCGGAGGTCGGCATCGACGAGGCCGTGGTACTTGTCCGGGGGCGTCTCCAGCGACTTGGTGAGGAACGTGATCCCGGTGGCGAACACGGTCATCTCGCCGGTCTTCGACCAGCCGAGCCGGCCGTCGATGCCGACGATGTCGCCGAGGTCGAGGCAGTCGACGACCTTCCAGGCTTCGGGGCCGACCTGCTTCTTGCCGAGCATGATCTGGATCCGGCCGGTGCGGTCGTGGAGATCGATGAACACGAGGCTGCCGGCGCTGCGCAGGAGCATGATCCGGCCGGCGACGCGGACCGTGGGGCCGGCATCGCTCTCCTTCGGCAGCGCCTCCCCCTGGCCGCGAACGTCGGCGATCGGGAGCGAGTCATCGAACCGCTGTCCGAAGGGATCGATACCGAGCACCCGGAGTCGCTCGAGCTTGTCGCGCCGGGCCTGCTGCAGGGCGGCGCCGGTGCCGCGGGGCGCGTCGGCGGCGGGATCGGTGGCAGGGCGGGGGGAGTCGGCCATGACGGGAACGGACCTGCTGGAAAGGGGGCTTGCGTGCCGCGTGCCGTGCGCCGGGCACGGACCGCGAGCGGGATTGTCGGGTCTGCGAGCTTTTTGGAGAAGGGGCGGGAAGGGAGTGACGGAGCGATGTGGTAGAACTCCCGGCGATCGGCCGCGGCG
Source organism: Planctomycetia bacterium (assembly GCA_014192425.1). Taxonomy (NCBI): domain Bacteria; kingdom Pseudomonadati; phylum Planctomycetota; class Planctomycetia; species Planctomycetia bacterium. The sequence continues at coordinate 149,405 of BJHK01000006.1, forward strand.
GCCGGCGTTTCGTGCTCGGGGAGCGAGGGCGTGGCGGCATGACGGGAGATATCCCTGAGCGACCGGCCCTGTATGCCGTCGAGCTGCGGACCGCGCACTGGGCGGCGTCGGTCGCGTGGTATCGCGACGTCCTCGGGCTCAGGGTGCTCGTGCGATCCGCCGAGGAGGGCTACGCGCTGCTGGCAGCCGGTGACGCGCGGCTGGCGATCCTCGCCCGGCCGGCGGCGGCCGGACCGAGCGACCGCTGGAGTCTGGCGTTCGAGGTCGCCGACCTCGACGCAACCCGGGGCCGGCTGGCGGCCGCGTCGGCCGCACCGGGAGAGCCGCGGACCCACGCCGAGGGCTATCGGGAGCTCACCGTCGCGGACCCGGACGGCAATCGCATCCGCTTGTTCACCTGGCCGAAGGATGGCCCGGTCAATGGCCCCTCCGCAACCGTTTCTCGGCCGATGAGCGGCTCGTGAGCCACCCCCCGCCCTCTCCCAGAGGGAGAGGGAGAGATGCTGCGGGGCCCGACGAACCGCTCGATCTCTTCGGCATGGGCGAGAGTTCCGAGCGCGTGGTCAGGCAGCGCTGCCGGCGGCGATCAGGCGGCGGATACGATCGACCACGAATGGCAGGCGGTCCTGGCTGTCGGAGTCGGGCATGAGGTGCGCGGCGACAAGAACCTCTGAGTCGCCTCGGGCAAGAAGCTGCGCCAGCCGATCGGCCACGTAGGCCCGCAGGTCAGGCGGCGCGGCGGCGAGGTCGGCGACGATCTCCCGCAGCCTGGTCAATGGCACCTTGGCCCACGCGATCCGCGAGGTGACGTGTGAGCGGGGCTTTTGATTCGCGTCGCAGCCGCGCAGCAAACCATGTGAAGGCGGCACCACCGAGGTCGCGGAAGCCCTTGCCGCCGGCTGAGGCGGCGAGAGAAACGATCAGCGCGAGTCCGTGAGTACCGTTCCCGGGTCGTCGGCGGGAGGCGTGGCGGCGCCGCTGAAGAAGATCGCCGCCAGCGCCATGCCGAGGCCGAAGAGAATGATCAGCGCGAGCACCGCGCCCATCAGGCAACCGGCGGTCGCGTCGTCGCCGGCCAGGGCGGTGAGCTGCCGGTCCGGAAGCATCCCGCCGGCGTGGGGCAGGGCTTCGGTCGGCGTGTCGTCGTGACGGTTCACGCTGCTGTCGAGGGCCAGCAGCAGGCTGCGGGCATGGCGGAAAAAGAGCACGGGCAGGAGCACCGCCACGGCGACGCTGATCGCCAGCGCCGCCTCGGCCGACAGCCCGGCGCCGAGCACCAGCGCCGCGTAGAGCGCGCCGGTGACGATCACCGTGATGCCATAGTTGACGTAGATCGACCCCAGGTAGAAGCCGGGATCGCGGACGAAGGACAGGCCGCAGGCAGGGCAGCGGTCGTGCATGCGGAACCAGCCGCGAAACAGCGGGCTCGTGCCACACCGCGGGCAGACGAGCCGCAGCCCGCGCCCGAGGACCACGCCCCGGCCCCCGGCCCGCGCGGGTGTGGGGTGCGGCTCGTTCATGCGGCGCCGGCGGGCCGGGCGATCTCGAGCAGCCCCCGGCCGAGGGGCAGGGGAGCGTGCCGCACGATGGCCAGGCCGAGGTCGGCGATCCAGCCGGCGATTTCCGCCGGCGTGTAGAGCCGGCCCTGCGTGACGCTCGCCAGCAGCACTGAGTATTCCGCCGCCCAGAGCGGGCCGTCCTTGGCGTCGGCGAGGAACATGTCCGCGACGACGATCCGGCCGCCGGAGGGAAGGCGGGCCGCGCTCATGGCAAGCAGCCGGCGGCAGTCGGGCTCGTCCCAGTCGTGAAGCACGTTGGCGAACAGATGCAGGTCGTGCCCCTCCGGCCAGTCGTCGGCGAACATGTCGGCGCTGGTCACGTCGATCCGGTCCGCATGGCCGGCGCGGGCCACCGTCCGGCGGGCGATGTCGGCGACGGGATCGGCCTCGAGCACGGTCGCCCGCAGGGCCGGCGCGGCCTCCACGCAGGCGATCGCGTAGACAGCCGATCCCCCCCCGACGTCGAGCAGGCGGCGGCTCGCGCCGAGGTCGATGGCCGCGGCGGCTGCGGGAGCGAGCACGCGGCCGCGGCAGTCCATCGCGGCGGTGAACGACTCGGCGAAGGCGGTCGTGCGCATCGCCGCGTGCCAATCGGCCTCCCCCTGCGCGCCGGGCCAATTCGCCGGCCTGTCTGTCCGCAGCACCTTCAGCCAGTCGTCCACGCCGGGCCGGCCCGCCATGCTCGCGTAGTAGGGGCGGGCATCGCGGGCCGCGCCGGCCACGAGGAACTCCCGGCCGAGTGGCGTGGTGCGAAAGACGCCGCCAGCATCGGCGGCGACGAGGCCGTTTGCCGCGCAGAGCGTGAGCATCACGTCGGTCGGCCGCGGAGCGATGCCGAGCCGCCGGCAGATCGCCGCCCGGTCGAGCGGTTCATGGGCGAGGAGTGTGAACAGGTCGAGGTGCACGATCGCGGCGGCCAGGCAGTCGACCGCCGCGAGCGTGTCGCGGTAGCGGTAGATCGGGGCGGCGTCGTGGGCGGCGGGTTGCACGGCTGGTCTCGCTGGCGTCGGCAGAGCGTACCATGGTCGCCGGTGTAGGCCTGCCGCCGGCACGGCGGCTGTGACGCACCGCATGCCGCGAGAGAGGTGCCAATGAGCCAGGAAGACGATGCGGCGGAACCGCCGGCGGATCGGGCCGGCGCCGGCTGGGGAGTCGATCTCGATGTCGCCGCGACACTGGCCGGTTCCGACGGCGGGTCGATCGACCGCGACGAATTCTTCGGCTGGCTGTGGGCCGAGTGCGGCGCCGGAGAATTGCTCGGCATCTGCGAGGGCGCCCTCGGCGTGGATGAAGCGGCGGCCCGAGGACTCGCGGAGCCGCGGGTCGTGGATGCGGCCGCGGCGCCGCCGGAGCGGGATTGGGTCGGCGGCCTCGACACGCAGGCCGCGACCTGCTGGTTCGCCGACGAGTCGTCCGCCCGCCGGGCCGCGGAACTGGTCGGGCGGATCGGCGGCTGCCGCGTGCGCGCGATCCGTCCGCTGGCCGCCACGCCGACAGCCGATTGGCGCGAGTCCTTCGTGCCGATCGTGGTGCCAGGATTCGGCGTCGTTAGGCCGGCATGGGAGGAGGGCGCAGCCGGGACGGCCGGGAACCTGACGACGATGTTCATCGAGCCGGGCTGCGGGTTCGGCACGGGCGAGCACGAGACGACGCGGCTCTGCCTGATGGCGCTCGCCGACTGGGCGCAGGCCGGTGGCCGATTGTCGAGCGCGCTCGACTTCGGCAGCGGGTCGGGCATCCTCGCGATCGCCGCGGCCTTGCGCGGCGCCGACCGGGTCGAGGCGATTGAGATCGATGACCGTACGCATGCCGCCATCCGGGCGAACTGCCGGCGCAATGGCGTGGAGGCGCGGGTCGGCGTGCTGGCCGAGTTGCCAGACCCCGGTGCCGTGTACGACCTCGTGTTCGCCAACATCGTGCCGGCCGTGCTGCTGGAGCACGCCGAGCGGCTCTGCGGCCACCTCCGGCATGCCCCGGCGGGAGGCTGCCTCGTCCTTTCCGGCCTCGTGGCGGAGGAGGTGGGCGCGGTGGCGGAGACGTATGCCAGCCTGCTGACCGCGGCCCCGGTTCGCATGAGCCTCGGCGAGTGGCACTGCCTGCGATTTACGACCGTGCCGTCCCGACAGCGCATGAGGTGACACTGCGAACGGGTATCCAGACGGCTGCGATGCGCCGTTTCAGGCACGGCGGGCCGCGAAGCTCAGGCGGCGTGCGACTGCCGCTCGTGGGCCGCCGTCGACCGCAGGAGAACGCAGCCCTGCAGCACCTCGGGGCGGCCCGGGCTGCCGACGGCGGCGGTAGGACAGGCGACGAGTCCCGAGAGCCGCGACCAGACCTGGCTGAGCGCGTGGGGGATCGAGCAGGCGCTGACGTTGCCGGTGCGGCGGGTGAGGCCATTGACGAGTTCGCCGCGGACGCCGAGTTCCTCGAGCTTCATGCCGGTGAACCGCACGATGCCCGTGCCCGCCTGGTGGGGCACGACGAAATCGACGGCATCGGCGGCAAGCCCCGTCGCGGCGAGCGACTTGGCGACCGCAGCCGACATCGCCCGGGGAGCGATCTCGGCGATGGCCATGCCGTCAAGCGTGTAGACGAGCCGCTCGGCTGCGTGGATCGTGCCACCGTCCGGGGCGGGAAGGGGAACATCGGTGCGGAGCTGGAAATCGAAGGCCGGCCGGTCGGCCGGCTGCCGCTCGGCGTCGGCGTGGAGGATGTCGAAGTGCACCGGGTGGCGCCGATTGCCGGCGGCGCCGAGCATCGTGGCCGACGCCATGTCGCCGAACAGCCCGGCCGTCTGCACGCAGTCGTAGTCGGTGATCCGGCTGATGCGGCTGGCTGTGACGACGATCACATACTCGTCGCGGCCAAGCGCCAGCCGCGGTGCCCAGCGCCGGCTGACAACCGCGAGCGCCCGACTGTAGCCGCAGCAAAACCAGTTGAGGCCGATCGTCCGGCAGCGTTGCAGGTCGAGCTCGCGGGCCAGCTGGAGGGCGGCCTGGCTGGGCCGCTCGCGGGCCACGGCATCCGCATCGAGATGCCGCCGGGCGATCGACGCCGGGATGAACGACGGGGCGACGAACACCAGCCCGCGGCAGTCGGCGAGGCTGCAGCCGGTGTCGCGCTGTAGCCGGCGCACCGCGTGCAGCCCCATGGTCAGTTCGTCGTCAGCCGAGATGCCCCGGGCCTCGATCCCGGTGTGGTGGGCGAACTTGCGAGGCATCGCCGCGCCGAACCAGGCGTTGTCGAGTTCCCAGGCGGGCTGGTGGACCGCGATCGCGGAGATGCCGAGGCGCGTCTGCGTACGACCGGACATGGAAATCACTCGTGCGTGGGGGGCCATGGCAAGGCTAACCTCGATTGGGGACGGGTCCAGCGGGATTGTGCCGACGTGCGCTGCGCGGAGCCAGCCGGAAAACAGGCCGAAAAACGCTGTTTTTCCGGCCGCCGCGACCGGGTCGGGGGGCGGCGGGCGGAGTCCGTGGTGCGGTTGTGCCGACGACCGGACACCCGCGCGAACTGCTCCCCACGGGTTGCGAGTCAGTCCTGGCCGGCCTATTGACCGATGAAAAGTAGATTCATGAGCAGCAGCGACAAATCCCCGTCGCGATGCGACGGCAGACGATGAATGGTTTATTCATGCCTTAATAATCTCCGCCCGCCCCCGGCGCGTGGGGCAGTCGGCCGAGGCGACGTTCTCATGATCGAAACGGCACTGGTCGCGTCCGATGCATGGCCGCTGCTCGTCGCGGCCGCCATCACGCTCGGCATCTCGAAGAGCGGGTTCTCCGGCCTGAGCCTCGTCCACGTTCTCGTCTTTGCGCACGTGTTCGGCGCCCGGGCTTCGACCGGCGTCGTCCTCCCGTTGCTGCTCGTGGGGGATGTGGTCGCGACGACGGTCTTCGGCAAGGATGTGCAGTGGGGGCACGTGCGCCGAATGCTGCCCGCCGCGGTCGCCGGGGTGGTGATCGGCTGGTGGCTGATGTCGCGGATCGACGAGGCGGCCTGCCGGCCCGTCGTCGGCGTCATCATCCTCGCGCTGGCGACACTGCAGATTTGCCGCATGGTCCGGCCAGACTGGCTGGCGGACGTGCCCCACGCGGCCTGGTTCGCCACGGGCACGGGGATCCTCGTCGGCATCACCACCATGCTGGCGAATGCGGCCGGGCCCGTGTTCGCGTTGTTCCTGCTCGCGGCCGGCGTGCCGAAGCGGGAATTTGTCGCCACGACGGCCTGGTTCTTCCTCCTCCTCAACCTCGCCAAACTTCCCTTCAGCCTGCATCTCGGGCTGATCGGCAGCGACACGCTGCTCGTCAACCTGCTCCTCGTGCCGGCCATACTCGTCGGCCTGGCGCTGGGACGGGCGGTCGTGCGGCGCATCCCGCAGCGCGGCTTCGACCTCGCGGTGCTCGCCTTGTCGGCGCTGGCCGCGGCGCGGATGCTCCTGGCCTGAGCCGGGGCCGACGCGGTCCGCCGGCGGCCACGCCCCGCCATCGAGCGGAAGTTGGCAGCGACGTCCGCGAGTTGCTGGGCGATGACGGCATCAAGGGCCGCGCGGCCCTCGGGTGGTGTCCGTCAACTGCCGATCATCCGACAATCACGGTGGGCCTCTTCTCCGCGTCAGGTATGGCTTTCTGCAGCAGGGCAAACACGCTGTTCGGCACATCGCCCTGCCCGAACAGCACGAATTCCAATGCCAGCCGCAAGGCACTGCCGAGGCTCCAGCCGAAGACAATATCCAGTGGGCTTCCCGACTTGCTCATCTCGATTGCGATCTGTGCGATCGTGTGCGACACCGAGGCCACGTCCCGTGCCACGATGATGAAGCGGCCTTCTTCCTGCCGCGCCGAGATGATTGGTGCATTCTGGAATTCACTGGTATCGCCGTAGTGCACTTCGAGAAAGATGAGCGGCACGTTCTGGGGGATGCGGTGCTTCCGCCGCACCTCCGCCTCTTTCTCATCCAGCGAGCGGTGGCCGGGCCGGTGGGGCACCAGCACGCGAAACCCACCGTCGGCGCAGATGTCGGTCCAGAGCATCCGCGCTGACTCGTCGGCGAAGCGAAACTCCTTGAGCCGCAGTTCCTTGCTCCGCCACACGCGTGAGGCGATAGAGATCATCAACACGGAGGCGATGAAGATCGAGGCGATGATGATGCCATCGGGCCGCTCGTAGACATTGGCAATCGTCGTGTACATGAACACGGCCGAGATCAGCGCGAAGGCAGCGATAGTGCGCCTGCGGCCGAACCCTGCCCGTGCCGCGACGGGAGCCGGTTTCCGGCACACGTCCACGAGTGAGCCGATCGCGGCGCTGGTCATCAGCACGAGGACGCCTGTCGCATACGCGCCGCCCTGCGCCGAGACGTCCGCCCGAAAACACCACGTGACGATCAGGTTCACAATCGTGAAGGCGATCACCAGCGGACGGTAGGCGGCGGCCCACTCAGGAGCCATGCCATACCGCGGCAGGTAGCGGGGCACCATGTTGAGCAACCCCGCCATCGCCGACGCGCCCGCAAACCAGAGGATGAGGATCGTGCTGACGTCGTAGACCGTGCCAAACACTCGCCCAAACAAGGAGCACACCGGGTACGGACTCTCGCCGTGAGCGATGTACGCCAGCGCCCGGTCCATAGCCTTGCCCTTCACCGGTTCGAGACGAAGTTCATCTGCGGGGATCAGCGTGTCGGTGCCGGTGATCAGTGAGGAACCAAGGAGCAGGATGGACATGAGCAACGCGGCCGTGATGAGCAGCATCCGGGTGTGGCGAATCCGCGCTGCAGCATCCGCCGGGTCGGCCTTCGTGCCGCGGACGAGGTGGATGTGCAGCACGCCCGTCTCGAACCCGCTCATGCCCAGTGCCAACTTCGGAAAGATGAGGCAGGCGATGGCGATGGCGACCCACGGCCCTGCGCCCGATAAGGGCGCGTGTTCGAGGTGGTAATGCCCCGTGGCGATCTCGCTGAGCCAGTGCGGCAGGAGCGTAGGGTGCCCGACGAGGTACGACACGCCCGCCGTAATGATGATCGCGGTCAGGCCGATGTAGGCGACCACGAGAACGGTCGCCACTCCGACGACCTCGCCATAGCCTTTGAGGAACATGCCGCCAAGGAGCACGAGCAGGAACATGGTGACGGCCATCTGTCCCTGCATCCAGTTGGGAACCTGCCCGCTGTAGAGCGGATTTGAGATCAAGTGGGCCGCCGCGTCGGCAGCAGAGAGCGTCTTCGTGATGACGAAGTCGGTCGCCGCAAACCCCACGAGGACGAGCACGGCGAGTTTCGCCGTCCAGCCGGTGAACATCCGTTCGATCATGCCGACGGAGCCGACGCCGTCCGGTGTCTCCCCGGCAACGTGGCAGTAGATCGGCAACGCGCCGAGCAGGGTCACCAGCACGAGAATCAGCGTCGCCACCGGGGCGAGCGTCCCGGCCCCCTCAAAGGCGATCGAGGGCTGGTATCCGAGTGTGCTGAAGTAGTCCACGCCGCACAGGCACATGATGAGCCACCAGGCGTAGTGGTGATGTTGGTGATGAGACGATGGGGCATGCTCCCGGGTAGACACAGCGACTCTCCGTGGCTCGGGCCATATCGCGCGCAGGCGTCACCCTCGCGGCCACTCGGCCGGAATTTCGAGGGGAACCATCTACGTCGCGAAACGACCTATGGCCGCAGGGAGGTGGCCCCAAACATGGGGTCACTGGATCGACATGACCTACATACACGAGCCGTGGTCATGCCGATTCCTGACGAACGTGTCCTCGAACGCCTACGAGGTTAGCTGACGGGCTCGGAGCCGAAGTTGCCCCGCTCGGTGTACCCGAGTTAGCCCCAGAAAGGTGGGTCCCCCGCTCTGAAACGAATTCAGATTCGGCGATTGATCCTGCGTCCATGTACTCACGATACGCGCTATCGCATTCAACAACAACTGCCGCGTCATCCTGCACGTTCTATGCCACTTGAAGAGGCACCGGGCCGTCAGCGTTTCATAGAGTGACTCGGTTCGCACCACCGATTCGTTCGTGTGTGACGGGCGGCTTTTGTGCTCGATGAATCGGATCAGAGCGGCAGAGATTCGCCTCGGTTGCGCATCTCGTCGGGATTCATGAGCAAAGCGATCAGGGCGAGATCGTGGATCGCGCCACCGATGGTGCCTCTCCTGCGTGAATACGATGCGCCCGAGGTCCGTCGCTCGTTGCAGGAGGAAGCTCCTCGGGAATCCAAGCCTGCGGCCGATTGCTCGCCCAAGATTCTACCGCCATGGGGGTGTCGCCCAACCAATCGGCAACACTTCGCGCAACAGCGGCCTCTCCGACGATCAGAAAACAACTAGGCCCGGTGTGATTCGAACACACGACCAAGGGATTATGAGTGGAGACGAGCCCGAAGAATAGGTCACGGTCGTGTCGCTGTCATGCGTTTTCTTCGGGAACGGCGCATGTCGACCGGCGCAGGATTCAGGCGCCGAGAGGCTGTTTGCTAACAGTTTTGCTAACAGTGCCGAGCCCGTTCTAAGCCGCCGTCACGCCGCCTCCCGAATGACGTCCAGGTACGCCCGCCAGACCCGCGAGTAGGCGCAGCCCCAGGCCTCGTCGTGGCTCGCCCGATCGAACTCCGCCGGGTCGAGTCCGGGCGTCTTGGCGAGCCGGTCGAGCGAGTAGTTCCAGGCCAGCGCGTGGGCCCATTCGTGGCACAGGACCTCGACGGCCTGGGGTTCACCCATCTGGTCGTTGAGAAGCACCACGAACCGCTTCCGCCGCCGTACACACTGGCCCAGAACAGTTTCGGACAGCTGGGAGGCCCGGACGACGACGGGCATCGCCGTTGGGCACAACGCCCGGAGGCCTGCCAAAACGCTCCAAAACTCGCGCCAGCCAGGGCGATTTCCCAGGCTTCGCCGCAGGGCTGGCGGCTGCACGCTGGGGGCATCCGCGAGGCCGGTGAGGGCACCGCGGTGGCAACACAGGACCGACAAGGGGCGGCGGTGTGTGGGGCTCATCTGGGCAGTCTAGCGCGTCTTCAGCTGCGCGCAAGTTCACCGCCGCCGACGGTCCTGTCGCGGCGTTATTTCCATCTGTGGCTTGGTGTTCCCGGCGTGCGACAGTCGGTGCGGCCGCCGTAGCGCGCATGCGACAACTGCGCTATCTTCAACGTATGGACACCAGTACCCCGACCTCCATGCCGGCCCAAGCCGACCTCGAGAAAGCCGCAGAGGTGATCTACCAGGTCACGCTCATGAAGCAGGAGTTCATCCGCTGCCATGAGTTTCTCGCTCAGAACACGCACACCGTGGTCGCACTGCTCCGTGAGGCTGAGAGTCGGGGTGTCTTGCTCGAGGATGCCGTGACGCTCGTGGACGCGGCGCACTGGCTCCAGATGATCGACTGGCAGAGCAAGTTCCTGACGCTGGTCTTGAGCTTCACCAAGGACCCCGGCAGCAAATCTCTCCGGCCGCTCATCGAACTCTACGGCCGCGACCGGGACCGCATGCGAGCCGAGGCGGAGATCCTCGAACGCCAGCTCCGGTACCGGCTCGCCCACTTCGCCAAGCCCGACGACGCGCTGGTCCGGAAGGTCGTCCTCAAAAACGAGCAGCGGGTCTTGGCCGTCTACCTGCACGTGCGGTCGGGACATCGCGGCGTAGACCTGGCCCGGTTCTTCGAGGTGCCCCGGACGACGGCCTACGGGTGGCTGGAGTGGTTCAAGAGCCTCCCCGAGGGCCTGCGAGAGGGGATTCTGGCCTTCATGGACACCCAGGCGCCCAGCATGGCTGCGTGTCAGATTCCGGCCGTGATGCCCAAGGCTGAAGGAGGCTCGGCGCCCGTGAGCGCAGTACCGGGCCAGCCTTCGCCGCGTGGGGCCGACATGGGCTCGGGAAGTGGGGAAGTGGGCCGTCAGGCGTTGAGGTGCCCGCCGTGAAGTCGGCGTGAGGGCGGCGCTGGGGCCGTGTGCGCCCGCAGCAGCTTGTCTGCACGGAGGTAGCCAGCGAGCCCCCTGGTGGGGTGCTCTGGCGTTGTTTCGAGCCCCACGGACAGCCCGGAGTTTTGGGTACACGGTTTTCGGGTGGCGCGTTTTGCAACAACTGCCGTTACGCGCGGCATTCAGCGCGATTTCGTGTGTCTCCGACCAAATCCATGCCGTGATCGGCCCTATGACGCGCTAAAATTACAGAGATCGGCCAGCATAAACCACGAAAAACCGATGTGTTTTTGGGCGAGTGCAATCGCCTGAATCGTCAAAAAGTACGGATTTCCTGAGCCATTACAATCCCGAAAGCAACGCATCAAGGAGGATGCCCGTGACCAGCGACACGAAGAACGTTTCCAGCACCGACCTCGCCCGCCAGATTGTTTCCACCGCGGCCAAGATCCGCCGCATGACCTCCGGCGACCCGAAGTACCACTCGGGCAGGCCGAAGAAGGAATACGCTTCCCCCTACCTAGAGTTCCTGGCCAAGATCGAGACCAACGCGCGTCGCATGCCGCAGTACTACGAGTTTGACCCCCAGCACGCCGACGGGATCAGGCACGCGGACCTGGATGCGGGAGAGCGGGTCCTGAACGAGATGATCTACGAGTGCCAGAAGTCGCTTGAAGCCATTGGCCACGCGAGGCTGGACTTGGAGGCGCGGGGGTGGGCGAGGGCGCGAGGGTTGAGGGAGTGATTGGGCGGGTGCTGTGGGCAGTCACCGCCGACCGCCCCGGGAGAGTTCATGCAGGCCCATGACGACTGGACATTTTCTCAGGCTTCACCCGACAAGCTGCCCGCGATCGATATCCACCGCCTCTGACCGTCGCCGGACGCGACCCACGCATGTCGGGAAACTGCGAACTGGGACGTGGTCTGCGCGGACGCGAGAAAAACGCCACCGCAGGGGATGCGCGGCGTTTGGGCGAACCGCCGCCGGATGGCCGACACGCCCAATCTCGCTGCTCAATGACAGTCCGTCAGCCGGAAGACCGTTGCGGAAGTGCCATTGACCGGGCTACCCTTTATCCTTTCGTCTTCCACCCGAATACTGGCGAGGTCCGCAGCGACGGGGCCGATGGCATCGCCTGCTGGTTCATCGACACCGACTACAACGAAGAGAGCTTCTTCGTCCGCCACGCTTACTTCCTCGGCGCTAACGACCCCTACGGCGCCCTGAAAACGACGCTCAAGGCCGAGATCAACGCCGAAGCCTGGGAGAGTCTCAACAGCGACACCTCCCGGCCATTCCCCAAGCCGAAGTCGGGTCGAATCGCGGTGAAGGTCATCAATCACCTCGGCGACGAACTCATGAAGGTGTTTCGGGTGTAGAATCATCGCATCGTGTTCTGCACTCGTGATGTGTTGCTCCCATGGCCAAGAAACTGGTTTCCACGGACATCGACGGCGGACACAGGTTTCCTCAGCTCGCCCGGCCGCCCGTTGTCGAGGCCGTCGTCGAGTGGCGGGCCGAGCCTACGGCTACGATGGATTCCGCCGAACTCCGAGTCGAGTTGGAACGGTTGTTTCCGGACGCTGCCATTCAGCCGTTGCGGCACGTCCATGCGACGATCGCGGAGGGCGAGAGCGGGGTTGAGGTAGCCGAAACATCGGAGCACACCGGATTCCGGGTCGCGTGCGAGGACGGACGAATCGTGTGTCAGATTCGATCCAACGGCGTGGCCGTCAGTCGGCTAGAACCGTACACGGGCTGGGATGACTTCCTGCCGAAGGCCCAGCCGTTCCTGCGGGTGTTTTTGGATCACTTCAAGCCGAATCATTACAGCCGGCTCGGGGTGCGTTCGATCTCGAAAATCACGGTTCTTACCAGCGAGGCCGTGCGCGACGTGACGAAAGGCATTGCTACGCCTTGGAAGGATTTCGGCCTCGAATCCACATCATTCTTTCACCAGGATACGGTCCGGTGGCCAGGGACGGCGTTTGGCGTGCGGCTCGTTCGGGCGATGGATCCCGGAGAGCCGGGCGAGGTCGGGATTCTGTTCCTTGACATCGACATCTCCCTCGAAGAATCCGTAGATTTGGGCGATGCGGACCGACGGATCGCGGAGATGCGGTTTTTAAAAAACCGCGTCTTTTTTTCGACCGTCAGGAATCCGAAACACCGGTTTAGCGCGAGGAGGTGAGCTGTGTCATCGAGTCTGTGTCGGAAGCAGTTCGGGGCGGGGCCGGATGCCCGTAGGCTCGAGCGGCTTGCAGTCGAAAACCAAAATCGCCAGAGGGATTCGTTGACGTTCGCTCGGTCGAGCGGGCCGTCGCGACAGCCGGTTAGTGAAGCGCTCTTCGAAGCGTGGGCTGACTCTTCGAAAGCGAACTGGGACGGGGAGGGGGCCCGCGCGGTTCCGCCGGATCGACTCCAAACGGCCATCGCGCTCGTGGAGGACTTATCGCCACGGTTTCCCGCCCCCGAAGGATGCGGAGATCGGGACGGCGACTTCAGCCTTGAATGGTACCGCGGTCCGCGCCGAAACATCACCGTGAGTATTGGTGCGGCGGGCTTGCTTCACTGGGCTGCGTTGATCGGTGACGATGACCCCAGGGGAACATGGCGATACTCACCCGAAGCGGGCGATGGTGCGCCAGAGATGCTCGGCATCATCTTGGGCCGGATTTACCGCAGCTGAGAAGCGACGATCGACCATGTTGGATCCTGCTGCGGTTCCGGACGTCGGCGACGAAGAGATTCTGGCCCGGTTCGCAATTGGGAAACGGGCGGTGCGGGCGGATGGCACATTGAAAGATAACGAGCTCATCCCGCCCCCGTCCGGCAAACTCTCCGTGATGAGGCACCTCGAGGCGACGGAGCAAGACATCTGGGACGAGGGTCGAGAGGTGGCGAGATTGCGAGCCAAGGAACTTGTCGGTCGGATTGATTTGAACGCGGGCGAGTGTCGGAGGGTTGGCCTCCAGGTGATCAGGGCGCCGCTGGTGGCCGATCCGCCATCGAAACCCGAGCCCCGGCGGAGGTTGGCCAATCCGAATCATGCCGATCTGGTCTTTCCGACTGCTGCTGCTGCCATTCCAAGGGCGCCCCTGCCGAAAGCCGACCTGATGGCGATCGCGAAGGCCTTGGTGGCCAACGGCCTTCGGGTGATTCCTACTCCGATAGATACGGAGAAAAAGACGCCGGCCATCTGATCCAGAGAAGCCGGGTGACTCCGCGACGCCACAATTCTCTTGCGTCATGGCCACAGGGGTGGCAAGGCAGACTTCGCCCCGATCATCCAGAGGGCCTGCGAGATTCGCCGCGCGAGCGGAGGTGCCCGCGGCGGCCCGATCAGCAGGCCATGTCATGGGGATGCCACGACGGATCGGCGGAGTGGATCCAGGCCGGAGCGCCGAGCGACCACTTCCAGGCCGCGAGGGCCGCGGCGCAGGCGCGACGAAGTGATCGCCCGGATCAGGGCCGCTGCCGACCCCCTCCAGACCCTCCCCCTCAAGCCAGCGGAGCAGCTCATGCCGCGCCGCAACTGCGGCGGGGACATCCGGCTGATTGCGTTCATCACAGAGCCGGGGCCGATCCGGAAGATCCTGACGCATCTTGGCGAACCGCTCGAGCCGCCGCCGGTGTCGCCCGCTCGTGGCCCGCCCACCGACTGGGGCGAACTCATCCAGGCGCATGACGACCGCGAAATGGTTCAGGTGTCGCCCGACGAGCTGCCCGCGATCGATATCCACCGCCTCTGACGGCATTCCATGCCACGGTGCGGACGGCCCGCGAGAAGAGCGGTTTCAAGGCCGGCTTGCTCCGAGGAGAAAAATCCGACCTGGAGCGTGGACAGAACGGTCCGCGGCACCTCCACGATCGGGTCGCATCCAGCCCGATCAGCTCCGGCGGCTGCTCCTCATGATCCGCACCGCTCGGCCGACCCAGAGCCGGCGAAGGTGCCACGCACCGCGCCTGAACGCCTGCATCTTGCCGAGATTTGGTGGCTGTCACCTTTATCCTTTCGAAACTGACCACCAGAAAAGCTTATGGCTTTCGGACGCCGCAAGGCATCGACTTTGCGCTGTTTCACGTGATGGGGAACTTACCCGAGCCGGAATTCACCCACAGATTCAGCTGAGGAGGCGAACTATTCAAAGCTCAATAAGCGTCGGAAAACGCGGGACCAGCCTTACCAGCCGCGCATCGGCTCGAAAATGCCTGTCGACATGGTTGCGGACATGCCATTGCCCCGACTATCGTTGAAAGGAGTTGCGCCAAGCTGCTAATTCATCACGGCCACGGTCTGTTAGTTCATAGACAACCCCTATGCCGTCAGCCGAAAGAGCCCCCAATGACGTTTTCGGTAGGCACTCAATGTATGCGTGCAAAGCGTCTGCCCGTGACATGCCCTTCGGCAGAAACTCCTTCAACATACCATCATCAGTCATCGCACAAAGCATGTTCAGCAGAAGGTCCACTGCTGGAGCGCAGCCGGATCGAGCGATAAGGTCTCGATACAGTGGCATGACGCCAGAAGCATCGCAGTCAAGGCAATCCAATATGACGACATCCACGATTGCGTGAGGTATGCGGCGATCATTCATTCGCAGGCCTCCAATGGCGGGGTAAGGGTTATTGCAGGCCGGCAACCTTCGTGTACCAGCGGATTGATTGGTGAGCCGACAGTGTGCCATCTACTTTGACAAGAACATGGAAGTACACAGCCTCACCAACGGCGTTCATCCACTTCGACTCAATGCTTGTGCCACCTGGATCACAGGCGAGTTCGCTGGCCGGATGTCTTCTGCGACTTTTTGCCAGGCCTTTTTGGGTGGGTCCATTAAAAGTCCCTTGATTTGCGTATTTCCGGAAATCCGCGGCGTTTTCATTGAATCCGGCAGGTTTCTCTGGCACTGGCCCGCTCGGCCCCGGCCCGCTTGACATCAGCACAATAACACGTGTCGTGCCGGCGTACGCGGAGGCGATCGCAACCCCCTGATGGGAGACCTCGATCGCTCCCTCCGTCCAGGTGGCGACCGGGATGCGGGCGGGTTGGCGACCAGGGTGTCGCCCACAACCGAGACCGACTCGACGGCCCGCATCTGAACTGTGGGCATTCGAATCTTCGTGGTCGGGCCAGGGAGGCCTTTGGCAAACGGCATGCTCGCGAGCATCGCACGGCTCGCTTCGTTCGCTAGCAGGCGGTCGCCGCAAGGGCGCCGATAACTGGCGCAACCTTGGTGCCTCTGAGGCCGCCTGCCTCGCATTCGCGGTCGTCGCCGAGGTTCTCCAGCCTGGGCCGGACCGCGAGCACAGCGTCCGGTTTCAGGTCTGGTCCGGCTGGTTCTTGGTCACAGACTCGGCGATGCAGTCGGCCCACTCCAGGTACTTCTTCCGCATTTCGTGAGGATCGGATGGCTGGGCGGCAAAGCCTCTTAATCGCGTCTCCAACCCAGCAGGGTGAAGATGGTAGATGTATTCGTCAACAGCCTCGCATTCTCCATGAAGGTACAGATCACCCGCGAGCGGGTAGAGTGCCACCATCAGCAGACAGCCTTCGTAGGGATAGCGTAATGCGAAGCCCCCCAGCGACGTCATTAACCGATTGACGCCGTCTTCCGGCCTGCCTGATTCGGGCGTATGAAGCTGTACAAGATCAGCGACAACCGTTTCCGCCAGACCGGTTTCCAAAATGGCTTTCGTGACGACCGGCTCACCATTGCGAGCCAGTTCGGCGGACACCAGTCGCGCCTGAGTCAGGTCAGGTTCCATCGACGTTACCCCATCTACCAGATGATGCCGATGTGAATTGAGTACGGGTTAGTAGATTGGTTACCGAGATCGTCAAGCGTTGTGTTAGTGCAACATAGTTTCTGTAAATCGCCGGTGCGTGCCCGTCCGAGTCGAGCGTAGCGAGACGAGGGCGGGCACGCACCGGCGGCCCGAGTTGAAGAGGTGGGCCATCGAGGTTTTCTTGGAAGTGTCTTACTCCACCAAGAAGGAACCTGCGATGACCCACCAAGATGAATGCCCAGCGATCAACGACCTCACGGCCCTGCTCATCGAGCACGGCCCGGACGCGTTTAGCACTGCCCTCGCCACGTTCCTGAATCACGCGATGCACATCGAACGCGAGCATGTGCTCAAGGCCGAGTCTCATCAGCGAACCGACGCTCGTCAAGGCTACGCCAATGGATTTAAACCGAAGTCCCTCAAGACCCGCGTCGGCCAGATCGAGCTCCGGATCCCGCAGACCCGCAACTACCGGGACGACAATGGCCGCCCGTTTTACCCAAGGGCCTTGGAGCGGGGCGTCAGGAGCGAGCGAGCCCTGACCCTCGCCGTCGCCGAGATGTACGTCCAAGGCGTCAGCACCCGGAAGGTCACGGCCATCGTCCAAGAACTCTGTGGCCTGGACATCACCTCCACGCAGGTAAGCCGGGCGGCCGCCGAGCTCGACGAGCAATTGGAGGCCTGGCGGAACCGGCCGATCGGCGAGATCACCTACCTCATCCTCGATGCCCGCTACGAAAAGGTTCGCCACGACGGGGCGATCGTCCCCTGCGCCCTCCTCACGGCTATCGGAATCGGACCCGATGGCAAGCGGAGCATCCTCGGCTGCAGCGTGCAGCTCTCCGAAGCCGAGACGCACTGGCGGAAGTTCCTTGAACGCCTCGTCGCCCGCGGCATGCACGGCGTCAGGCTCGTCGTCAGCGACGACCATGCCGGACTCAAGGCCGCCCGGCAGGCCGTCCTCACCGGAGTGCCCTGGCAACGCTGCCAGTTCCATCTCATGCAGAACGCAATGGCTCACGTGCCCAAGGTCGCCATGAGAGCGGAGGTCGCAGGCGACCTCCGCCGCGTCTTCGACGCCGACGAGCCTTCCGAGGCCCAGCGGCGGCTCCAAGATGTCGTGACCCGCTACCAGAAGACCGCCCCCCAACTCGCAGCCTGGCTCGAGGAGAACGTCCCAGAAGCCCTCACCGTACTTCGGGTGCCAGCCGCCCACCGGCGGCGGCTCCGAACGACCAACGGGCTCGAGCGACTCAACAAGGAGATCAAGCGACGGACACGGGTCGCAACGCTCTTCCCGAACGAGGCGTCGCTCCTGCGACTCGCCTCTGCCGTCCTCTCAGAGATCAGTGACGATTGGGAAACCGAACGTGCCTACCTGACCATGGAAGCCAGATGACCCACCTCTGAAAACCCGGATTTACAGAAGGGGTGTTGCTTTATCAGCGTTGTTGCGAAACGCGGGGCATAGTTCCCATTGACGACCTTCGCTGAGGGCACGATTTCCTTGTGGGCATGGGCCACCCGCCCAGCATAGCCTTGCGGAAGAGTGATGTTCCCGGGGTCAATCCGAACCGCCGCAGTCGATCCGTCCGCAAAACTTTTGGTCCATACCTTGCCACCATCATTTGCTGTATTGGGCACAGCCGTGTAGCCGCGTTGTTGCAGCATGTTTTCAATCTCGGCCCTCGTTTTTCCCTGGAGCGTGCCGACGTCACGGAGTTCCGTCTGAGCGGCCGAGCCTGCCGGGTGTGGGTTGTTTCCCGGCCCGCTTGACATCAGCACAATAACACGTGTCGTGCCGGCGTACGCGGAGGCGATCGCAACCCCCTGATGGGAGACCTCGATCGCTCCCTCCGTCCAGGTGGCGACCGGGATGCGGGCGGGGTTGGCGACCAGGGTGTCGCCCACAACCGAGACCGACTCGACGGCCCGCATCTGCAGTGTGGGCAATCGAATCTTCGTGGTCGGGCCAGGGAGGCCTTTGGCAAACGGCATGCTCGCGAGCATCGCTATGCTCGATGCACCGACGACCAATTCATAGGTGCCGTCCTCGGGCGTGAGGGCGACTTCCTGACCCGTTACCGGGTCTCTGCCCCAGAGGCCGAGCGAGAGGCTGGTGACACCGGCCGTGTCGGCTGCCGCGCCGAACACGACCGCTATCTTTGATTGGCCGGCATCCCAGCGCCTGGCGCCGGAGAACACCAGACCCCCTGCGACGGCAGTACCTCCCACGTAGACGGCTGCGACAGGCGCCAGGAAAGCAGCTGTGACCGCGACGGCTCCGCCCCCTAGAACCACGAGGGTTCCTCTGAGGCCGCCAGCCACGCGTGACAGGTTGTCATCAAGGCGGTCGAGACTCGCCCGGACACCGTCAAACGAATCCGTCAGCCCGCTCCACTGCTCGGGCGTGATGTCAGCCTCCAGGCCGTCGATCCGCACGGGCAGTGCGAAGAACCGCCTCAAGAGTGCCTCGTCGCTGCCCGAGATCCAGCTTTGATCAGCAAGGAAGTTGGCCTGCACTTTTTTCACTCTTGATCGTGTCGTACTGCGCGGCGAGTTCCCGGGCGGCTTCTTGAAGTCGCTCGCGGTAGGTCTGCATGGTGGTCGCGAACAACCCGAGCGAGTTCTGCGGGAGAAGCCGAACGCCAGCCTCAGGAAACGGCAGCGTGACCGTGCGCCAGTAGCCCGATGCTTCCGAGCGAACGGCGGCCACAGCACGATAGGCGGGGTGTTTGAGGTCGAGAATCGTCTTGCTGGCCGTGAGCAATTCACGGTCGGCATGGAACGCTCGGGCTGCCGTCGTGCGCTGCTCCGGGGCGAGGGTCTTACGCACGCCCAGCCACGTGAAGGCGAGCCTGACGGCGGCCATCGTGGTGCGGAGTCTCTGGGCGGCGTTTCGTTCCTGCTGCGTGACTGGTTGCTGGGCTTCACGCTGTCGGCCGCGCGGGAAAACCTGCTGGCCGGTGTCGGTGGATGTGGTGGTTGTGGTGGACATATGGGTGCGTGGAGTCTCCTTGAAGGTGGTTGAATGGAAGGCCCGGCCGCGCAGGCTGGTGGCGGCTCGGACTGGGAAAACCCTCTGGCTGGCGCCGGTTTTCGGGGCCTACGACGGGCGATCAGCCATCGAGGTGACCGTAGGTCCGTCTGCCACGAAGAGCCGGAATCAGGGGGCGATAATCCCGGATGGGCGCCGACTGACACTGACAGGTTGGTGATCTTCTATCGGGATGAGGGATGTGGCCGCGAGGGGTACCCCATAGATAGATAGAAGAAAGAAGAAGAGAAAGAATTATGGAGGAATAGAACCGGTTCAGCACTGGTGCCGATGTAGGTCGGCATGAGTACTGAACTTGGTCGGCATAATTGCGGATGTCGATGAAAGCCGGTTAGTGGGCCAGCCGGTGTCGATACTGGTCGCCACACCGGCTGCAGACTGGCGCAGGGGATCTCGCGTGACTATTTCGGCTGCTGCTCTGCACGCTGCTGCTTCTGTCGTTCTTCCAGCCATTCAGGGAGAACAACTCTGTCGGTCGTGCTACCGTCAGGCTCAGGGATCAATTCCAGCGTTACGATCAAGGGAATCTCAACGTCCCGCTTCTCGATCAGCGCTGTGAGCGTCTTGGGGGAGGCTCTCTTCAGGTTGGGGAGGGAGAGACGACCTTCCCGCGTGGCGAGGGCCTTGGCGATGGCGACGGAGTCAGGGGAGTCGAGTGCGGTCAGCTTGGGGAGCGCGCCATCCCACCCGTCGGCAGCAGCAAGCGCGTTAGCCGCTTCGGCAGAGAGCGTGGTCAGGCCTTTGAGGGTCAGGAATGCCTTGTGCTGCGTCAACGCCTTGGCTGCCTTGGCGCAGAGCGCGGTCAGTCCGCACAGATTCAATTCGTGCTGGTGCTTCGCCAGCGCCTCGGCTGCCTCGACAGATAGCGCGGTCAGTCCGTCGAGATACAGCTCGCCCTCGTGCTTCGATAGCGCTCTGGCGGTGGCGGCGTCGAGCGTGGTCAGGCCGTTGAGGGAAAGGAACCAGCCTCTGCGTTGCCCCAACACTTTCGCCGACTCGTCTGAGAGCGTGGTGAGCCCGTCGACGGCCAGACCGCCGTTGTGCCCCGCCAGCGCCTTGACCGCATCATTCGATAGCGTCGTCAGGCCGCTGAGGGACAGAAGTTCGCCTTTGTGCTGTGCCAGCGCCGCGGCTGCCTCGACAGAAAGAGTAGTCAGGCCGTCGAGTAGCAACGAAAAGCCTTGGTGCTGGGCAAGCGCCTCGGCCGCCTCGTCGGAGAGCTTGGTCAATCCGTTGAGAGACAGCGTAACGCCATGTTTCTGCGACAGTGCCTTAGCTGCGTCATCGGAGAGCGTGGGCAGGCCATCGAGATGAAGATCGCCCGTGTGCTCCGCCATCGCCTTGACCGCATCATCAGACAGCGTGGTCAGGCCGCCGAGGGACAGCGATCCCTGATGCCGCGACAATGCCTTTGCTGCCTCGACAGAAAGCGTAGTCAGGCCGTCGAGCGAAAGGTGGCAGAAGTAGTACTGCGCTAACGCCTCAGCCGTCTCGCCAGAGAGAGTGGTCAGACCATCGAGGGAAAGCAGACCCTTGTGCCGAGCCAGCGCCTTGGCAACGTCGCCGGAGAGCGTTGTTAGGCCGTCAAGAAATAGCGGCCCTTTGTCATAGCCCGCAAGTGCCTCGGCCGTTTCGGCATCGACTGACTTCAGGCCATTCAGGGGCAAGCATTTTTCAAGTGCTAGCTTCTCGCCGCAACGATTCGAATTAACGACTACAACTGCCCCTTGAAAGCCGTCCGCCAGTTTCCGTGCTTCCTCCACCGTGAGGCTCTTGATCGTGTTCGTGTCCTCCGGCAACTCGTCGGCCATAACAGAGAGCGGGGCACCCAGCAGGCACGCAGAGACGAGCAGGAGACGAGCGAGGGTAGGCATCGTGGGGCCTCGTTACGGCAGGCGGGAAAGCGGGCAAGACCGTCACTGTAACAGTCGGCCAGATGCCCCGTGAACGCCAGCCGCACGGCCCCGGAGGCTCAGTTCACCCCCGGCTCCCGCACCACCCTCCGCACCCGACCACCACTACCGCCTTCCAACCGCGAATACACGCCCGCCCGATCCGCCGACAGGCACCGACCGGAAGCCCACTGGCGTAACCCTTCGATCTTGTCGCCCGCAGTGACGGCCACGGGTACGACGTTCTGCGCAGCCTGAACAAGCGCACTGGCTAGCGAAGGTTGTGCAGACCTTCGACGGGCGATCAGCCATCGAGGCGAGTAGGGAGCCGTCCGGCAGCGAGTGCGGTTCTGGCGGCTCGGAAATGCTGGATGAGAGGAGGCGGGCTTTGGCTACGTGGACGCAACAGGGCTGTCTATCTGGCCGCCGTTTCGATGTCAGCCCGCGGTTCTCTGACGTCGGCTGTACCAGACAACGACCCCGGCCATCACCACGAACACGACCGTCCCGACGAGGGCTGCGATCTGATAGCGGAGCAGGTACCAGTGGTTGAGCATGTAGATTCGGGGGTTCTGCCGCAAGGCCCTGACGGCACCGAATGAGGCTCTTTGGAGGCCTAGGAGGTTCAGCCGTTGGCCCTTAAACTCCGCGAGTGCTTTGGCCGTGGCAGCGTCGAGTGAGGTCAGGCCGTCGAGGTACACCCCTCCGCCCTTGAACTCGGCGAGCGCCTTGGCAGTATCAGTGTCGAGTGCGGTCAGGCCATTGAGGCGCAGCACTTGGCCCTTGAACTCCGCGAGCGCCTTGGCGGTATCGGAGTCGAGCGTGGTCAGGCCGTTGAGGTTCACCCCTCCGCCCTTGAACTCGGCGAGCGCCGGGGCCGTGGCCGCGTCGAGCGTGGTCAGGCCCTTGAGGGACAGCGCTTTGCACTTGAACTCCGCGAGCGCCTTGGCAGTAGCGGCATCGAGAGTGGTCAGGCCGTCGAGGCCCAGGTAGCCCATGAACTCTGCGAGCGCCTTGGCAGTAGCGGCATCGAGCGTGGTCAGGCGGTTTAGGTACAGCCCTTCGCCCTTGAATCCCGCGAGCGCCTTGGCGGTAGCGGCATCGAGCGTGGTCAGGCCGGAGAGGCTCAGATATTTGCCCTTGAACTCGGCGTTGTGCTGCGCCACCAACCTCTTCGCCTCCTCCACCGTCAGGCTCGTAATCTTGTCGGTGTCCTCCGGCAAGTCGTCGGCCGTGGCCACGAGCGGGCCGAGGAGCAGCGAGGTGAAGACGAGAAGGAGGCGGGTGAGGGTGGACACGGCTGGAACTAACGAGGGCAGGCTTGAAAGCGGGCGGAACCATGACTTTACCAGTCAGCCAGATGCCCCGTGAACGCCAGCAGGACGGCCCCGGAGGCTCAATTCACCCCCGGCTGCCGCACCACCCTCCGCACCCGACCGCCACTTACTCCCTCCGTCCGCGAATACACCCCCGCCCGATCCGCCGACAGGCACCGACCGGAAGCCCACTGGCGTAACCCCTCGATCTTGTCGCTTGTGCACACGGGTGGCGGCACGGCTTAAAAAGCCCCGTGGCTTGTGACGGTTTTGGAGGCCTAGGACGGGCGATCAGCCATCGAGGCGACCGTTGGGCCGTCTGCCAGCAAACGCGGCTGTGCGGGCTGGAAATCGCTGGACGAGACGTGGGCGGGAGCGGGCGGGCGCTGGACACGACGAACGCGGCTTTCGCTCCAGCCGAGAGGCGACGACCCTACCCCCTAGAGATACAGAAGAAAGAAGAACAGAAAGAACTATAGAAGGAATAGAACCGGTTCCGCACTGGCGCCGATGTAGGTCGGCATGGGTGCTGAACTTGGTCGGCACCAGAGCGGATGTTTGCGGCCTGGCTTCGAAAGGGCCGCCGACGGGATCATATCGCAGCCGGTCGGGGGTTACTCGGCGGCTTGGGCTACCGGGACCGCTTCTAGAAGCCGTCGGGGATCACGAAGTCGTCGGTCGCGCTGCCGTCTGGCTCGGGGATCAACTCCAGCGTCTCGAGCAGCGGAATCTCGACGTCTTCCTTCTTCAACAACGCCGTGTGCGTCTTGGGGGAGATTTTCTTGAGGTTCGGGAGTTTCAGCGGGCCTTTGCGTGTGGCGAGGGCTAGGGCGATGGCGACGGAATCAGGCGAGTTGAGGCTGGTCAAGGCGGAGAGGTCACCATTCCACTTCTCCGCTGCGGCGAGCGCCTTGGCTGCTTTGGCGTCGAGCGTGGTCAGGCCGCTGAGGGATAGATATGCGCCCCTGAACCCAGCGAGTGCTTTGGCACTATCGGCGTCGAGCGTGGTCAAACCATCGAGCCACAACTCTCTGCCCTTGAACTCTGCGAGTGCCTTGGCGGTGTCGGCGTCTGCGTTGGTCAGTCCGCTCAACTGCAGATCCTTGCCCTTGAACTCCGCGAGCGCCGTGGCGGTATCAGGGGCGAGCGTGGTCAGGCCGCGGAGGTCCAGCGAGTGGCCCTTGAACTCCGCCAGCGCCTTGGCAGTATCGGCGTCGAGCGCGGTCAGGCCGTCGAGCCACAGGCACTGGCCTCTAAACCCCGCAATCGCTGTGGCTGTGTCAGCGTCGAGCGCAGTCAGGCCTTGGAGCCCCAGACTTTCGCCCTTGAACTCCGCGAGTGCCTTGGCTGTGTCGGCGTCTACGTTGGTCAGGTCGCGCAGGAACCCGTTGAATGCCGTCGACGCTACGAGTGCCTTGGCTGTGTCGGTGTCGAGCGTGGTCAAGCCGTCGAGCCAAAGGCACTGGCCTTTAAACTCCGCGAGCGCCCTGGCTGTATCGGCGTCGAGCGTGTTCAGGCCGCTGAGGGACAGAATTTGGCCCTTGAACTCCGCGAGTGCCTTGGCGGAGTCGGCGTCGAGCGCGGTCAGACCGTCAAAAGACAGTTCATAGCCCTTGGACTCCGTCAGCGCCTTGGCGGTATCGGCGTCGAGCGTGGTCAAGCCGTCGAGCCACAGGCACAGGCCTTTAAACTCCGCGAGCGCCTTGGCGGTATCGGCGTCGAGCGTGGTCAAGCCGCTGAGATACAGATGTCCGCCTTTGAACTCCGTCACAAGCTTCTTTGCCTGCTCCGGCGTCAGGTCCTCGATTTTGTCGGAGCCGTGCGACATCCAAGACAGGAGTTGGGCCAAAACGTGGGCCAAAGAATTCGCGGGCTTTATGGCGGGCCTCACGGAAACACGCGGCGGAAGGCAGGCGGGAAGGACAGTAGGCGATGAGAAGTCTACTCCTGCCGCCTATGCCAGTGAACGCCGCCTGATCGCTCCGGAGCCGTGTCAATTCACCCCCGGCTCCCGCACCACCCGCCTGACTCGACCGCCGCCGCCCGCTTCCGACCGGGAATACACGCCCGCTCTATCCGCTGACAAGCATCTACCCGAAGCCCACTGGCGCAACACTTCGATCTTGTCGCCCGCAGTGCCAGCCACGGGCACGACGTTCTGCGCGGCCTGAACGAGCGGAACGTCCAAGAGCGACGCGAGCCTGCAGCACGACTTGATCTCGGCACCCGTCCAGTTGGCGTCGTCGGGTCGGACTCGCCCCGAGCGGCCTTCGAGGCCGTCCAGCGGGTGTTTGGGGGGCCGTTTGCTAACAGTTTTGCTAACAGTGCCACTTCCGGGGGTGCTGACACCGCACCCCCGGAGAAGCGTCTCGTGCTGGAAAACACAAAACGAAATCAAAGTAGGCCCGGTGTGATTCGAACACACGACCAAGGGATTATGAGTCCCCTGCTCTAACCACTGAGCTACGGGCCCGCAGACTCGCGGTTATCCGGCTTTTCGACCCCCCAGTCCAGCCGGCCGCCGAGGCCAGCCAGCCTAGGCGGCTCGGCGTCGGCGCTCGCCGAGCCTGCGCGCGAACCGTCGGCACTCCGCCACCACTTTCCGCCCAACGCTCTTGCGTTCCCGTCCTGCCGGGTGCGCCGGGCCCCGGTCCCACGCCGCGGTTGCGGCCTCGAGGCGGGTGACGAGGTCGAGCCGCAGGGCCTCGAAACACTCGCGCTCGGCCTGCAACTGCTCGGCAAGCGCGGCCGCCTCGGCCCAGGCTGCCGCCAGATCCGCGCCGCCGGCGCGATCGTGGTGCGGCGGCTCGCCCTCGAGTTGGTCGGCCGTGAACGGCAGCGTGGCGGGCGACACCGCCGCGATGATCGCCTCGAGCCGCGCGATCTCGCGCAATGCGGCATCGAGGTCGGCCTGCAGCCGGGCCGCTGACCCAAGGGCAACGCTCGTGGCTGCCCACTCAGACAGCGCGGCTTCGGCCACCAGTTCGGCGGCGGGACTCGTGCCGGCGGTGCCGGGGGCTCTGCCGGTGAGAATGCGCAGGTCGGCGAGCAACTCCGCTGCGTCCGGCCGCAGTGCGCTGACGATGCGGTCGCGCCGCAACGCGTGACCGGCGACCGTCGGCGGGATCGCACGCGGCGCGGGCGGCGGTGCGAGGGGGACCTGCAGCAGCGCGGACACCCTGTCGATGAACCCGTTCGGGTGGCCAGCCACGTCCGCATGCTCGACGACCAAACAGCGGTCGGGATGGCGGCGCACGAAGTCGCGGACCCGCCGGTTGTGAGCCACCCAGACATCGACGGCGAATCGGGGATTGAACGTGAACGGCTCGTCGCCGTGACGAAAGAGCGAATCGACGACCTCATCCGCCGGTCGAACGACGAACAGGAACCGCGCCTCGGGCAGGAGCTCGTTCCAAAGTTCGAGAAACAGCGTCGTCCGCGGGTCATGCCAGCCCCAGGGGGAGCCCGTGTCGCGGTGCCGATTGATCAGGTTCAAGGCCTCGGCGCGGGCCCGGGGGGGAACGGCCAGCACCTCCGCGCAGGTATGGCCATCGCGGGACAGGCCGTTGGCCGCCAGCATGCGTCCGTGGAGCTGGCGGAACGGGCACGCGGCGTGCTCCCCGCTTCGGCCGGCCGGATCGCCGACGAGGTGCACTCCGGCGTCGGCCACGAGGGCGGCGGCCAGGGACACGCCCGAACGGTGCATGCCCGTGACGAGGAGGGGCTGGGTCCGGCGGTCGGCGTCCGAATGGCGATTCATGCGCACTGCCCTGCTACCGCAGGCCATGACGCCCGCACCGTGACAGCGGGTTTTTCCAAACCCGCCCCGCGACGTCAATGGCGGTCAGGCCGCGCATCTTGCCCGCCTTGCCGCGTCGGCGCCATCGGGCCAATCGACCTTGTCTGCTGCCCGCGCCATCCGGTACCACCCACCTCGTCGTTCCCGGACAAGGTTCCCGCGGCTCGCGCCGGGAAGAGCGGAGTTCGCACGGATGCTGTCGCAGCCCCCCGCCGATCTCGAGCCCTACTTCGACGCGGCCTGGTATCGCCGCCGCCACCCCGACGTCGGCGCCGCGGACGTCGATCCGCTGCTGCATTACATCCAGCACGGCTGGCGCGAAGGACGCAGTCCGCACCCCGTCTTCGATGTCGGCTGGTATCTGAGGCAAAACCCCGACGTCGCGTCCGCCGCCGGCGAGCCGCTCCTGCACTATCTCTCCCAAGGCTGGCAGGAGGGCCGCAGCCCACACCCGCTGTTCGACGTCCGCGCCTACCTGGCCGCGCATCCCGACGTCGTCGCCGCCGGCGTCGAGCCCCTGGCCCACTACCTCGTCCATGGCTGGAAGGAGGGCCGCTGGCCCCATCCGCTCTTCGACCCCGCCTGGTACCTGGCCCGTCATCCAGACGTCGCCGCCGCCGGGGCCGAGCCGCTGACGCACTTTCTGGACGCCGGCTGGCGGGAGCGGCGCGAGGCGAGCCCGGAGATGTCCCTTGCGGCCTACGTGGCGTCGTTCGCGCAACCGCTCGCTGCCGACGTCAATCCGCTCGTGCACTTCGCCGTCACCGAGTACGCACCCGCGGCCGAGTCGCCGGCCGGCGTCGCGGATCTCCTCCGCCGGTATCCGCATCCGCTCGACCGGACCTCGGCCCCGGCCGGGCCCCTGCCACCTTACCCGTCGGCGGTGCGGGCCATCGCCATGTACCTGCCGCAGTTCCATCGCGTGCCGGAGAACGACCACTGGTGGGGGCCGGGCTTCACCGAGTGGACGAACGTGCGGCGCGGCCGACCGATGTTCGCCGGCCATCACCAGCCGCACGTGCCCCATCCCGACGTCGGCTACTACGACCTCGACGACGAGACGGTCCTCGAACGGCAGGCGACGCTGGCCCGCGAGCATGGCATCCACGGCTTCTGCTTCTACCACTACTGGTTTGACGGCCGGCGCATCCTCGAGAAGCCGGTCGAGCGGCTGCTGCGGAGCGGGCGGCCCGATTTCCCCTTCTGCCTGTGCTGGGCGAACGAGAACTGGACGCGGACGTGGGACGGGCTCGACCGTGAGGTGCTGCTGGAGCAGCGGCACGGGCCCGCCTCCGACGAGCGGTTCATTCGCGACCTGCTGCCGGCCCTGCGCGACCCGCGTTACATCCACGTCGACGGCAAGCCGCTGCTGGCCGTCTACCGGCCCGGCCTGCTCGCCGCACCGGCCGAGACGGCGGCCCGGTGGCGGTCGATCTGCGTGCAGGCAGGCCTGCCCGGTCTGCACCTCGTCGCCTTCCATTCCTTCGACCGTGGCGATCCACGCGCGTACGGCTTCGACGCGGCGGTGGAGTTTCCGCCACTGCAGATTCCCGGGGTGAACCTCGCCCGGACGGGTGTGCCCGGCCTGGTGCCGGAGTTTCGCGGCGGCGTGCTCGACTACCGGGCCGCGATCAGCCACGCGCTCGCCCGCCCGACGCCACCGTATCCGCTGTATCGCGGGGTCATGCCGGGCTGGGACAACACCGCGCGGCGCATGGAACGCGGCACCGCCTGGATCAACTCCTCGCCGGAGCGATACGGCCTCTGGCTGCGCGGGGCCGTGGACCGGATGCGGCGCGAGCAGCCGCCGGAGCGGCAGCTCGTCTTCATCAACGCCTGGAACGAGTGGGCCGAGGGGGCGCACCTCGAGCCCGACTGCCGGGACGGCTACCGCAACCTGGAGGTGACGGCGGCGGCGCTGCTGCCTCGACAGAGCGGAGCCGGCGGCCCGCCGCGACGGCGCGATCCGCACGAACCGATTCGCCGGCAGCGGCGGGCGCGGCTGCACCTGCTCTTCGCGGGCACTTTGCCGGATCCGCTCCCCGAGTTCCTGATCGATCACGTGGCGGCCCTCGCCGGCCTCGCCGCCGCCGGCCACGCCCTGCGGTGCGAAGCCGGCCGGCCGCTGGCCGTGGTGGGGAATGTGACGTATCCGCTCGACGACGCCGCGGCGGTCTCTCGTGCGGTGCAGGCCGCGGCCGGTGCCGATCGGCCGTTCGCGTTCGTCGTCCTGCAGTTCAACCAGCCAGAAGTCACGGGCCACTGTGTCGCCTCGCTGCGGCGGCTCGCTCCAGTCGGCCGTCGCGTGCTTGTCGTCGTCGTCGACAACGGCTCGACGCCGGACGTCGTCGAGCGCACACGGCAGTCGTTCGCCGGGATGGCCGACGTGACGCTGCTCGTCACGGGGGAGAATCTCGGCTTTGCACGGGGCAACAACGTCGGCTACCGCCACGCGCGGGACGTCCTCGGGGCCGACTTCATCGCGGTCGTCAACAACGACACCGTGATCGACGACCCCGGGTTCGTCGAGACCTGCCTGGCGTCATTCACCGAGGAGCCGTGGTCGATCCTCGGACCCGACATCGTCACGCCGGACGATCGGCACGAAAACCCGTGGACCGACCGGGTCTACGAGGCGGACGAGTGGGCCGCGCTCGGCCGCCTCTACGAGCGGCGGCGGGCCGCCTGGCAGTCGGGCGCCGCGGCCGAGTTTCCCCGGCTCGGCGACCGCAGTCCGGGCGCCACGCGGCTCCGCCAGCCGATCCTCCAGGGGGCGGCCTACGTCTTCTCCCCAGTGTTCACGGCCGAGCGTTCCCAGGCCTTCGACGAACGGACATTCCTCTACGGCGAGGAGTTTCTCCTGGCGGTCGACTGCCTGCTCGCCGGACACGCGACGGTCTACGACCGGCGGGTCGTGATTCGGCACGAGGAGGGCGTGTCGACGGCGAAGCTGCCGGAGCAGAAGAAGATCGAACGCGGCTATGAGGCCGTGATCGAGACGGCGGCCGTCTGCCGGGAACGGCTGGAGCGGCGCACGGCGGCGTCGCGCGGCGAGTGGCTCGCGGCCGATGCCCCCGTCATGCCGCTCCTCACCGGCGACGGCCGCACCCACGTGCTCGTCGACCTGTTTTTCAGCCAGCCCGGCCCCCACGGCGGCGGCGAGTACGGGAAGGCGGTCTTCAAGGCGCTCGTCGCCGCGGCCGCCACCCGGGGCGACCTGCAGCTCTGGGTGGCGCTCGATCCGGCGCTGTTCATCGACGACTGGGTGTGGCAGGCCTGCCGCGACCATGCGGTCAACGTCGTGGCGGTGAAGTCGTATGACGACATCGTCCGCCTCGTCGACGCCGGCCACTTCACTTCCTTCTTCGCTCCGGCGATCGTGGTCTACACGGGGTACGAGTACATGCGGCGCGTGGGTGGCGAGATCCGCTTCCGGCCGGGCCACACGCGGGTGATCGGTACGCTCCTCGACCTGCGCGACCTGGAACTGGCCGAGGGGTGGGGGGCGATCGCAGCGGCGCGGCTCAGCGCCGGATGCAGTCGCGAGGCCGCGCTCTCGGCGGGCGCCTGGGCGGAGGCGGAGCGGGCCCAGGCCCGGCATGCAGAAGGACTGCGGAGGATGTATCGGGACATCTGTGCGAGCCCGGCCGTGCACGAGATCGTGACGATCTCGGAGTATTCGGCCCGCAGCATCCGCCACTGGCTCGGCACGTCGCGGCCGATCCACGTCCTCTACGCCCCGGAGAAGGGGCGTCCGGCTCCCGAGGGCTTCGCCTGCCCCGGGCTCGATGCGGAGGGGGATGCCTTCGCGCTCGTCCTCAACGCCGGCCGCGAGGAGAAGAACGCCGCCGCCGTGGTGGCCGCGTTCGACCGCCTGTTCTCCGATCCGGGGTTCGCCGCCGCGCACCGGGATCTGAAACTGGTGCTCATGGGGATCTCCGGCCTCGACGACCTGGGGATCGCACGGGCCGCGCAGGCGGGCCGGATCGTGACGCTGCCGCACGTCTCCGCGGCGCGGCTCGAATGGCTCTTGTCGCGGGCCCGGTTCCTCGCCTACGCCTCGCTCAACGAGGGCTTCGGCTACCCGCCGCTGGAGGCGATGACGCACGGCACCCCGAGCCTGATCGGTGAAAACACGGCCGTGCCGGAGGTGTGCGGCGCCGCGGCCGTGACCTGCGACCCGTTCGACATCGACTCGATCGCCGCCGGGATCCGCACGATCCTCACAGCACCGCCGGCGCCGGAGGCGCTGCGGATGCAGTTGGCGGCGACGGCGGCGCGACAGCGCGGCGACGTCCTGACGCTCGTGGATCTGATCTGCGGCCGGTCTCGCCCGGCCCCGGCGTGCGACACGAGCAGGTCCTCCAACATGCGGACGAGGGCAGCCTGATGATGGCACTCTTCCCAGGCGGACGTCCCGGCATGTTCGCCCGCCCCGCCTGGCTCAGCCGGGGCACGAGGGTCACGCTCCGGCAAATCTACTACGACGACGCGCAGCGGCCTACGCTCGATCGCGGCTTCGTGCCCTACGACAACCGGTCGAACTCCGATCCCACCTGGCGGGAGTACCACGTGTTCCGTTCTGAGTACCTCAGTGGACGCATTCCGGCGGAGGGTGTCACCGGCTACGTGTCGTGGAAGTTCGGCCTCAAGACCGGGACGACGGGTGCGGCCTTCCGCGCCTTCATCTGTCGGCGTCCGGGGCACGACGTCTACTGCATCAGTCCGCCGGGCATCGATCCCTTGCCATTTTCCAACGTCTGGCTGCAGGGGGAGCACCATCACCCCGGCATCCTCCACCTGGCGCGACGGGTGTTTCAGCGGGTCGGGGTCGAGTGCGATCCCGAGACGGTCCACATGCCGGCCGGCCGCGTGCTGTACTGCAACTACTGGGCGGGCACGCGCCGGTTCTGGGACCGCTACATGGCCTTCTGCGAGCCGGTCCGCGACTGCCTGCTCCACGGGCTCGACGAGGCCGACCGCCGGCTGCTGCACTCCCGCGCCGACCGGCTGATCGACGCCTGCTACATCCCATTCATCATGGAGCGGCTGTTCAGCACGCTCCTCGCGGTCGCGCCCGACATCTCGTGCGCGTCGTGGGAAGCCGCCCGCGATGCCCCGCCGCGCCGCAGATGGTTCCGGCGCCGGCGGGCGGCCTGATACGGCGCCCACTTGATCCTCGCGCCCCAAACGATCCTGCTGAACCATCGGATCGGGCGGGGTTGCCCATGGCCCAGGAGCCGGCTTGAGCGGCCAAGCGAAGGCAGGATGCCGAAGCGCGGGCCGGTCTGAGTGAGCGGATGCCACGATGGCATCCGCTCACGTCCGGCGATGGGGCATGGGTAACCCCGACCAGCGAACCGCGCGAGGGTCAAGTGTGACCCGTATGAGACGCCCTCCCGATCAGCTTTGGATCGCTGCCACCCGATCGGCTACGCTGGGCCGCCGGCAGACACGAACGCGGATGGCCGACACCCCGGACCGAGATCGTGACCACACCGTTCTTCTACGAGCATCAGGGCTGGTGTCCGATCTGCGCGACGCCGGCCCGGTTCACGGCCCGCGAGGCCTGGTTTCGCGATCACCTGCTCTGCGGCACGTGCGGCTCGATCCCGCGGGAGCGGGCGCTGGCACTGCTGCTGAACCGCCGGCTGCCGGGCTGGGCCGGCTTGCGGATCCACGAGTCGTCGCCGATGCCGCGGGGGATCTCGCAGCAGCTGCGCGATCGCGCGCCGGCCTACGTCCCCTCGCAATACTTCCCGGGTGAGCAATTGGGACGGAGCGTTCGCGGGTTTCGCAACGAGAACCTCGAAGCCCAGACGTTTGCCGACGGCAGTTTCGACCTCGTCGTCACCCTCGACGTCTTCGAGCACGTCAACGAGCCCGCGCAGGCGCTCCGGGAGATCTGCCGCACGCTCGTGCCCGGGGGCGTCCACGTGTTCACCGTGCCCACCTACAAGGGGCGGACGACGAGCGAGCGCCGTGCCCGGTTTCTCCCCGACGGGCGGGTCGAGCATCTCGCCCCGCCGGAGTACCACGGCAACCCGGTGGACGAGAGCGGCTCGCTGGTCACGTTTCACTACGGCTATGACCTGGCGACACTCATCGCGGACTGGTGCGGCATGCACTGTGAGGTGACGCGGTTCCACGACGCCGGCCACGGCATCCTCGGCGAATTCACCGAGGTCTACTGGACGACCCGGCCCGCCTGAGCCGCGGCGCGGGCCGCGGCACACGGCTGGTCAGGCGGCCCGGCGCCGCAGCGGCGGGACGCACGACGCCAGCCGGCCGAGGAGCGTCGCCGGGCGTTCGGCATCGGCGACGCCGAGGGCGATCTGCTCGCGGAGCGTCCGCGTGAAGTCGTCGAACAGTTTCCGGAAGGCCGGCTCGTTCATCGTCAGCGACTCGATCGTCGCCAGGGACTCGGTGACGCACGCGGGAGACACGATCGCATGCCCGTGGATGACCCGGCTCATCACGCGCAGCCCGTAGGACACGATCAGCAGCGGGGAGGCTGCGAACTTGTCGGCCGAGACGTTCTCGGGAGGGCTGACGAGGTCGGGGAACGACCGACCCGTGCCGGCTTCGAGGACCCGGGCGGCGAGCGCCTGTGGAGGATGGCCGGCGAGCGGGATCGTCACGCCGCCCTGGCGGGCGAAGAAGGCTTCGGTGGCGCGGATCCGGGTCGCGAAACTGGCCGCCCAGCGCCGGATGTCGTACCGCTGCTTGAAGAACGTGCCCGCCTCGCCCGTGATCGACTGCAGGAGGCTCGACAGGGCGAGTTCCGCCACCGGCCTGTGGACGAAGACGGTCCGCGTCTGTGCACCGGTGATCCGGCGGAACCGGCGCAGCGCCCGCTCGAGGGGGCGCAGCACGAGCGAACCGGAAAACTCCTCGCTCGACAGCAGCAGGGTGTCGCAGCCTTCGTCGCCCGCCTGTCGCCACGCGGCCAGGAGCCAGTCGAGGAATGCGTCGCCGCGGCCGGCGCCAAGCAGGGAGGCGGCGTCGGCATGGCTGGTGGCGAAGGCAGCGCCGGAAAACTCCGGATACAGCACGCCATCGCGGCGCAGTCGCTCCCGGTTGGCTGCGCATGCCGACTGCACGCTCGTCGAGCCTGTCTTGTGGGGGCCGACGTGGATGACGAGTCGCGGCACGGTGCACGGTGGAGGAGGGGAGCGGACCGGACGGTTGGACCATAGCGACGGGTGGCCCCGCACGGAATCGCAGGCTCGAGCGGCGGGATTGCCCAGCCGGCGTGTTCTTCGCAGGTTGCCAGACCCCGGCCGGGCCGCGCGGTATGATTTGGTCCGGTTTCAGTCCCTTCCCGGAGCCTTTGCCCATGCCCGTGTCGCGTCGTGCAGCGATCGCTTGTTGCCTCCTGTTCTCGACCGCCGTGGCCGGCGCCGATTCCACGCCCCCCCAGTCGACGACGCTCGTGGTGCCCGGGGGCGACGGGCCGGGCAAGGGAAAGAAGGTCGTGCTCGTCAGCGGTGACGAGGAGTATCGCAGCGAGGAGGCGCTGTCGCAGCTCGCGAAGATCCTCGCCACCCGGCACGGCTTCGACTGCACGGTTCTGTATGCCATCGATCCGAAGACGGGCCACATCGATCCCAGCATCCGTGACAACATTCCCGGCCTCGAGGCCCTGCGATCGGCCGACCTGATGGTGATCGCGACCCGCTGGCGAAACCTGCCCGACGCGCAGATGAAGGAGATCGACGCCTACCTCCGGGCCGGCAAGCCGGTCGTCTCCCTGCGGACCGCGACGCACGCCTTCAAGCTCGACAGCGCGACCTACGGCCACCTCAACCGCTTCGGGCCATTGGTGGTTGGCGAAGACTGGGTGGCCCACCACGGCTCGCACGGGAACGAGAGCACCCGCGGCCTCGTCGCCCCTACGGGCCGGGATCATCCGATCATGCGCGGCATCAAGGACGGAGACTGCTGGGGGCCGACCGACGTCTATGCGGTCAAGCTGCCGCTGGCCGGCGATGGCAAGGCCCTCCTGCTCGGGCAGGTCCTGTCCGGCATGACCCCCGATTCCAAGCCGGTGGAGGGAACGAAGAACGACCCGATGATGCCGGTCGCCTGGGTGCGGACGTATGGAATCGACGACGGCCCGCGCGGCCGGGCGTTCACGACCACGATGGGCGCGGCCACCGACCTCGTGGCCGCGGGCACGCGCCGGCTCGTGGTCAACGGCTGCTATTGGGCCGTCGGCCTCGAGGACAAGATCCCGGCCGAGTCGAACGTCGATCTCGTGGGCGAGTTCACGCCGACGAAGTTCGGCTTCAACGGGGCGAAGAAGGGGCTCGTGCCGGCCGACATGCGCTGACACCTGCCGCACGGCCGCCGGCCGTCAATCGGCGCCGAGCCGGGCGACGTGCCGCTGCGTGGCTGGGAACGCGAACCGGCCTGGATGCAGGAGTTCGGCCAGCACCTCGAGTGAGTCGACGAGCCGCGGTCCCGGCCGGTTGAGCAGATGGTGGCCATCGACCACGAACAGCCGCCCGGCGCGGGTCGCCCGCAGCGGCGCGAGGTGGTTCCAGATCGGTGACGTCGTCGCCTCGGCCACGGTGCGGTCGCGGGTGAACCCGCACGGCGCGAGGATCACGACATCGGGGTCGGCCCGGGCGACGTCCTCCCAGCCGATCCAGTGGGAGTGATGGCCGGTCCGGCCAAGCACGTCGTCGCCGCCAGCGAGCGTCACGAGCTCCGGTACCCAGTTGCCGGCCGCCATCGGCGGATCGAGCCATTCGACGACGGCGACCCGGGTCCGTGAACCGCCGTTCGACCGGGCGAGGGCCTCGACGCGGCAGGCGACCGAACGGCAGCGGGCCTGCAGGCGGGCCACGACCTCGCGGCCCCGTGACAGCGTCCCGGTGGCGGCGGCCACGGCGAGGATGTCGCGCCACAGGTCGGCGAGCGACGTGGGGGCGAGCGACACGATCGGCACCGGCCGGTCCAGCGCCCGCGCCGCCCGCGTCACGTCGTCGGCCGACACCGCGCACACGTCGCAGGCGGCCTGGGTGACGATCACGTCGGGCCGGAGCGTGGCGAGCATGTCGGTGTCGAGCCGGAACAGGGCCGGCGGCGAGCCGCTGGCGGCCGTGCAGGCCACGCCGACCGCCTCGTGGATCGCCCGGCTCGAGCCGGCGGCGTCGATCGCGGCGGCCGTCAGCGCCGGCAGGCCGGACACGGACTCCGGCTCGTCACACTCGTGCGATCGGCCGACGAGCGCCCCCTCGAGGCCGAGAGCGGCCACGATCTCGGTGGCGGCGGGGAGGAGCGAGACGATCCTTTCCGGCCGGCCGGCCGCGCTGTCCACGACTGCGGTCATGCTTCCTTTTATACAGTGATTCCATCTCCGGCCTGCTGTGCCGCCGGCGGCTGCCGTAGAATCGCGCGGGTTCGGCCGGGGATCGCCGGGGATCGCAGACCATCCGGCCGCCCGAGGAGATCACGCCCATGTCAGGATCCGCCGCCGACCGCGCCGCCGCCGGCCTCACCGAGGCGGCCCGGTTCCACGACTACCGCTATGCCTCGAATCCGCTGGCCGACGGCACGCTGCCGCCGATTCCCGGCGTGCAGTGGTCCGCCGATCTCCACGAGCGCGGGCCGACGCACACACTGCCGCTCGACACGAGCAACCAGCTCGGCTGCCCGGGGCCGGCGACGACGCCCGGCCTGTGCGCGAATTTCGTCCACGTCTGTCCCGGCGACGGGCTGATCACCGACGCCAACGCCACGAGCCAATTGTTCTTCGTGATGCGCGGGGCGGGCGCGAGCCGGCTCGCCGATGGGACCGACCTGGAGTGGAAGGCGGGCGACCTGTTCACGCTCCCGGCCCGGTCGCGGGCGACGCACGTGGCGACCGACGACGCGGGCTTGTACTGGGTCCACGACGAGCCGTTGCTCCGCTACCTCGGCGTCGAGGCGAGCCAGCGGCAGTTTTCCCCCACGCTCTACCGGCGCGAGGCGATCATGGAGGCGCTCGACGCCGTGATCCGCGATCCATCGAGCGCCGCCGCCAACCGGCTCAGCGTGCTCCTCGGCAACCGGCTATTTCCACGGACGCTGACGATCACGCACGTCGTCTGGGCGATGTTCGGGCTCCTCCCCGTGGATGCGGTGCAGGCGCCGCACCGCCACCAGTCGGTGGCGGTCGATCTCGTCGTCGCTGCCCGGCCCGGCTGCTACACGATGGTGGGCCGGACGCTCGACAAGGAGGGGCGGATCAAGGACGGGCAGCGGTTCGACTGGAAGCCGCACTCGGTGTTCGTGACGCCGCCGGGGCTGTGGCACTCCCACCACAACGAGTCGGGACATCCGGCCCACATCCTTCCGATCCAGGACGCCGGCCTGCACACCCACCTGCGGACGCTCGACATCCGCTTCGCCCGGGCCCTGTCGGATGGGGCCTGCGAGGTGGTGGAGTCGGCCGGCTGAGCGGGGTGTGAGCGTCCGGGGGGGCGGGCGGTTTCGGCCGACCCTGCGGGCCGCTGGGTATCCAGCAGCCGGGCTGATTCCCTGCCGAAACACGGGCCGCTTTGTTTTTCCGCCATTTCGTTGACCCGGCCGCCGAGCACCGGTAAGTTCTGTTGCGTCAGGGCAGCCCGTTTGTACGAGGTTTTTCCCGGTCCCAGAAGGCCGCGGTGATCGTCTGCGCTCCTCGTCCGGCCCACCGGTCCGGCCTGACCGAACCCTGGTTGGCCCGGATTCGTATAGGGACGGCCTGCCCAATCGTGGACGGCAGTGTCGGTCTGGTGAAAATGGTGTGGAGCTTGGCGGTCGCGGGGATTTCCCGCGACCGTTCGCGCCGGGCCGTCCGAAGACAATCGATGCGGAGTTCCTTCGCGGCGTCCAGGCCTGCAGGGCGCCGTGATCGCGACACGCCGTAGTCAAGCAGGTAGACAAGCAGTATTGGATCGAGTGCCCCCGGTGACCCGAAGAGTTTGGCACGAGTCTGACACCCAGTGAGTGAGACATGAATTCCTTCTGGCTGAGTTCGGTCGGTGGCGCGTTCTCCAAGCGGCGGCATGCGGCGGTCCTGCGGCGCCAGCGGCGCAGCCGCGACCTGCAGCGCGGTGAACAGCTCGAAGAGCGCCGCGTGATGGCGTTCGACTTCGTCTCCGCGTTTCCGAATGCCGGACAATTCATCACGCCGAACTCCACGCTCGACGAGGCGCCGCAGCAGATCACGCTGCGGTTCAGCCCCGGAGCCAAGATCGATGCCAACACGCTCGGGGCGATCTCGATCGTCCGTTCCGGTTCCGGGAGCGACCCCGTGTTTGGCAACGGCAACGACGTTGCCATGACGCCGACCGGCGGCGTCGGCATCGTCGCCGTCGATGATTTCCCGAACCAGAACCAGGTCGTGCTGCGGTTCGCGGAGACGCTGCCGGACGACGTCTATCGGATCACGATTGGCGGCGGGCTGAAGACAGAGGCGGTTGGCAAGACCGTGCCGTCCGAGTCGTTCCGCAACGGCGCGTCCCATACCCTGGACTTCCGGCTTGACCTCGGCGCCCAGGTTGTATCGGTCGTGCCACAGCCGATCAGCCGGGTGTCCGGTGCGGTCCAGCAGGCTCGGAACGTGGTCGAGGTCTTTTTCAACGCCAACGACCGGCTCCAGGCGGCATCGGCGCAGAACCCGCGCAACTACCGGCTCGTCGAGACCGATCCGGCCACGGGCGCCGACGTCGCCGTGCGGATTCCCGCGGCCGTCGCTTATGACGCGGTTGCCGGCAAGGCGACGCTGACGTTCGCCGCGGATCTCGGCGACAAACTCTACAGGCTCCAGATTGGCGGCACCGACGACGTCAACAACACGACCGCGACGGCTGTCGGCGTCGGCAGCGTGTTCCGGCAGACCGACGGCGTGAGTCCCGCCTTCGTCACCAATTCGTTCCTCGGCGACGGGGCCGCGGGCGTCAACGACGTCGATCTCTACAAGCTGTCGCTGACCGGCAATGCCCAGCTCAGAGTGCGGGTCGCGCCGGTCGCCGGCTCGGGCTTCACGCCGGCACTGCGGCTCTTCAACGCCCTGGGCGCGGCCGTCACGGCCGGCGTCAGCGTCGCTGGCAATGAGCTCACCTACACCGCGCCGGCGGAAGGCACGTTTTTCTTCGGCCTGTCGAGCGCGGGAAACATCGCCTACAGCGCCGTCAATGGCTCGGGCGCGACCGGTGGCGGCAGCAGCGGCGGCTATCGGCTCGAGATCTTCTCCGACAGGTCCGTCTCGGCAGGCGACGAAAACTCGAGTTTCGGCAAGGCGACAGGCCTGGGCACGCTCGGCCTCGCCGGGCAGGCGTTCAACGCCGCGATCGACGTTCGGCCGAGGGTTCCCACGCCTGCCGGCAACCTGCTCTTCCCTTCGCCGCCGGGCACCGTCGACGAGCCCGGGCATCGGGACATCCCCCTGCCGGTCGAGACGCACGAGATGCCGGCCTCGTCGCTGTCGCCTGCCGAAGCGGCAGCCGTCAGTTATTACTCGTTCCCGCGCATTTATGGCACCGACGCCCAGGGCAACCCGCTCATCAACGCGATCACGGAGAACCAGAAGCAGCGGGCCCGGGAGATCTTCGAGCTCTATTCGCGGGCGACCGGCATCCGCTTCGTGGAGACGTTGGGCTCGGGCCTGGCGGTCGTGACCGGCGACCTACGGGCCCTCGACCCGAGCATTCCCGTGCCCAACGGCCCGGCCGGGCTCGGCGGACCGACGATGTCGATCATGAACGGCTCGCTCGACTGGGGGCAGAGTGAGTACGGCGGCCTCTGGCAGGGCGTCGCCATGCATGAGATCGGCCATTCGCTCGGGCTCGGTCATTCGTACGACATCCCGTCGATCATGGGAGCGCAGGGGTCCACGGTGCAGCCCGGTGACCACGACCTCGTTCATTTCTCGGTGCTCTACCCCGCCGACGGCACCGACATCGACGTCTACTCGTTCCAACTCGACAAGCGCGGCACGCTGGCGGCCGAGACCGTCGCCGCCCGTCCCGGCCAGATTGCCACGAGCCTGCTCGACAGCGTGTTGACGCTGTACCGGCAGGACCCGGCGAGCGGGCGCCGGGAACTGGTCGCCCGCAATGACGACTATTACGGCCGCGATTCGTTCCTCGGCCTCGAGCTCGAGGCGACCAACGGCTCGGGTGATCGCTACACCTACTTCCTCACGGTGACGAGCACCGGCAACACCGCCTTCAACCCGGAAGTGGAAAACAGCGGCGCCAACGGGCGAAGCGACGGGCCATATCGGCTGCGGATGGCATTCACGCCGGTGGGCGAGGACTCCAACACGATCGTCGACGAAACGGGCACGCCGCTCGACGGTGATCGCGACGGCCTCGCCGGCGGGGCCTTCAACTTCTGGTTCCGCGGTTCGACCGACGGCAACACGGTGTACGTGGACAAGCTGGCCGCCGAGGCCGGAGCCGACGGGTCGCTCGCCAAGCCATTCAACAGGATTTCGGCGGCCCTGGCTGCGGCCGCGGCCCCCGGCAGCGGCAAGTCGAT
Source organism: Planctomycetia bacterium (assembly GCA_014192425.1). Lineage (NCBI taxonomy): Bacteria > Pseudomonadati > Planctomycetota > Planctomycetia > Planctomycetia bacterium. Next base: position 189,252 of record BJHK01000006.1, read on the forward strand.
CGTGCGGATCGTGGGGAATGCCGCCGGTGCGGCCGCGACGCCCTACCTCGTGGGCACGAACCTCATCAATCAGCCGCTCGCCGACGGCACGTCGTTCATCGTCCCGGCGGGCGTGACGGTGATGATCGACGCGGGGGCGGTGTTCAAGTTCCGCAATCAGGTCATCGACGTCGGCAGCTCGTCGCCGATCGTGCCGCGGGCCGGTGCCGCGGTCCAGGTGCTCGGCACGCCGGGCAGCCGCGTGCAGTTCACCTCGTATCACGACGATTCCCTCGGCGGCAACTCGGACGGCGTGGGTCCGGCGGTCGGCGGCGGACAGTGGGGCGGCATCATCTTCCGCCGCGACTCCGACTCGGCCACGCGCCGCGTGTTTCTCAACAGCGTCAGCAACGCCAACTTCCGCTACGGCGGCGGCCAGGTGCTGATCGACGGCAGCCTGCAGTCGATCGCGCCTTTGCACCTCGAGTCGTCGCGGCCCTCGATCGCCTTCAATACCGTCAGCGACAGCGCCGGTGCCGCGATCTCCGCCGACCCGAACAGCTTCGAGGAGACCGCCGGCCGCGCCGGGCCGGCGATCCGCGGCAACGTCGTCCGCGGCAACTCGGTCAACGGCCTGCTCGTCAGGATCCGGACCGCCTTCGGCCAGCCGCTCGACCGGCTGAGCGTGGCCGCCCGGTTCGCCAGTCCCGACATCACCTACGTCATCCCAGAGAACCTTCACATCGCCGGCGGCGCCGGCGGCTACGAGACGGTGCTGCAGCGGAACGGCCGTCTCGTCGCGGGCAGCCCGACCGTCACCGGCCTGACGGACGTCGCCGAGCTGGCGGTCGGGATGCGGGTGGCCGGGGCGGGCCTTCCGTCCGCCTTCGTGCAGAGGACCGGCAGCCTGACCGCGGGCAGCGCCGTGGTCAGCGGTCTCGCCAACGTGATCGGCCTCGAGCAAGGCGCGCTCGTGAGTGGAGACGGCATCCCGGTCGGAACGAGGATCCTCTCCATCAACGCGGCGGCGGGGACCGTCACGCTTTCCAACAACGCCACCGTTACCGAGGTGGATGTGGATCTGGTGTTCGACATCGGCAGGTGGATCTCCTCCATCGACGCGGCCACGAACAGCATCGAGCTGTCGGGGCCCGCCACGGCGTCCGGTTCACCGGTGGCTCTGACGTTCGAGACGCTGATTGAAAGGGCCCGGGCCAGCGGCCGGCTGACCATCGATCCCGGCGTGGTGGTCAAACTCCAGGGCTCGCGGATCGATCTCGAGCGGGGTGCCTCTCAGCTGTATGCCGAGGGAACCCCGCAGAAGCGCGTGATCTTCACCAGCACCAAGGACAACCGCTTCGGCGCCGGCGGTACGTTCGTCGTCAGCGGCGACACGAAGAACGCGCCGCTCGCCGGCGACTGGGGTGGCATCATCGTCAATGACGCCGCCACGGCATCGATCGACAACGCCCTGGTCAGCCATGGCGGCGGCCAGACCCCCGTGGCCGGCGGATTCGCCGTGGCCAACCTGCTCTCCGTGGACCAGGGCACGCTGCGGCTGTCCAACAGCCGCGTCGAGAAGAACGCCAACGGCATCTTCGTGATCGGCGCGCAGCCGGTGATCGTCGGCAACGACTTCCGCGGCAACGGCGGCGATCTGATCAGCGTCGATGCCAACTCGCTGAACAGCCGGGAGGTGTCCGATCCGGGCCGGATGACCGGCGGCAGCGGGCGGTTCGCGGTGTATGATGGCAACCGAGGTCCGCTCGTCCGCGGCAACACCGTGACGGCCGGTGGCGTCACCGGGATGGTCGTCCGCGGCGACCAGATCACGGTCGAGAGCGTCTGGGACGACACCGACATCGTCCACGTGCTGCGGGACGAGATCGTCGTCTCCAACTTCCACACGGCCACCGGCTTGCGGCTCATGAGCAGCCCGACGGCGAGCCTGGTGGTCAAGCTGCGCGGCACGGCCGCGGGGCTGACGGCCACGGGCTACGGCCTCGACATCGACGACCGGATCGGCGGCACCGTGCAGGTGCTTGGCCAGCCCGGCTACCCCGTGATCATGACGTCGCTCACCGACGACAGCGTGGGCGCGAGCGTCGACCCGATCGGCGTCACCGTCACCGACACCAACGGCGACGGCACGGCATCGCGGCCGACGGCCGGGGAGTGGCGCGGACTGCGATTCCTCCCCTACTCGAACGACCGCAACGTCGCCGTGTTCCGCGAGGCGGAGCCGGCGCTGACAGGCGGCGTGGACGTCAACCTGAACACGGACGTGGCCCAGTTCCTCGGCGTCCTCGCCCCGAACGAACTCGGCGGCGATGATAACCGCCGGCTGGGCTTCGAGGTCCACGGCGCGATCGCCGTCGACGACCCGACGGACGTGGACGTCTACAGTTTCAAGGGGTATGCGGGATCCGAGGTGTGGATCGACATCGACAACACCAGCCCGGCCCTCGACGCGATGGTCGAGCTACTCGACGCCTCCGGCACGGTCCTCGCCCGCTCGGCGGACTGGCAGCAGGACGGGAGCCTCTCGGCGGCGACCCGGGGCCTCGGCGCGGCGCTCATCAAGAACCCCGCGCTGGGGCTTGATTTCTACTCGCGGAATCCGCGCGATCCGGGCATGCGGGTCGTGCTGCCGGGCGTGACGTCGGACGAGCCCGTGCAGTTTTCGATCCGCGTCCGCAGCCAGCCGAAGGTGGCGCCGGACGCGGCGCTGGCCGACTACCAGTCACTGCTGCGGCAGGATCCGGCCGTGGCAGACACCGGTGCGACCAGCGGCAGCTACGAATTGCGAATTCGCCTCCAGCAGCGCGACGAGAAGCCCGGCTCGACGGTCCGCTATGCAGACCTCCGCTATCCAGTGGTGGGCGTGGACGTGCAGGGCCTGCCGCAACGGTCGCCGCTCGCCGGCCAGACGGGGGAGACAGCCGCCGCGAACGGTACGCTGGCAGGCGCCCAGTACGTCGGCAATCTGCTGGCCTCCGACCTGAACACGATCTCGATCGCCGGAGCGCTCTCCTCCGCCGCCGACATCGACTGGTACGTGCTCGACCTGAACTACGAGCAGATCCAGGCCATCGGCGGGGTCAACGACGGGGTCAAGACGTGGTCCACCGTGTTCGACATCGACTATGCCGACGGGTTCCGCGGCGATCTGACGCTTTCGGTGTTCGATTCCGCCGGGCGACTGATCTATGTCGGCCGGGACTCGAGCATCGCCGACGACCAGCCCGGGGCCGGGCAGACGAACTTCGAGGACGTGTCCCGCGGTTCCGCCGGCAAGCTCGATCCGTTCATCGGCCCGGTGCACCTGCCGGCCGGCCTGCCCGGCTCGGGCGTCGGCGAGGGCGGGGTGACTCCCCCTGCCGACCCGAATGCCCCCGCGCCGGCGACCGCCCGGTACTACGTCGCCGTGTCGTCGAACGAGCAACTGCCGTCCGTCCTCGACATGACGTTCAGGGCCACGGCGACGAACTCCGCCATCCGCCTCGAGCCTGTGAACTCGATCGCCCGCGTTATCGAGGACCGGATCGGCCTGCAGGGCTACCACTCGGGCGAAGTCGTCACCGGCAGCGACAACGGTCCTCTCTACACCACGCGCGACTACACCTACGTCGCCCCGACCGGCGGACCGCTGTTCGGCCTTAAGACGCTGGCGAGCCAGGTCGCCCCCTTCAGCCTCACCGAAGTGGCGTATTACCTTTCCGTCAGTCCAACGGCGCCTGTGCCGGTGCTCGGGGCGATCGTCGCCGACGACTTGGCGATGCGGACCGACGGCCGGCTCTACACCTACACCGGGCTCGAGAACGCGGCGAACACGGCGGGCACGCTGGCGTGGATCAACATCCGCACGAGCGCGTCCACGACGGTGGGGAACGACTCCATCCCGGACTTCCCGGCGGTTGTCGACCCCACGCCCGTGACCGGCCAGGATGCCAAGCTGACCACCAAGGCCGCGACGACCACGGTGACGACGTTCCAACTCGCCAATCCCGCCAACACGACCGTCGACGTCGCCACGCTATCGGGCACGCTGCAGTACACGGTCACCGTGCCGGGTCTTCCGCCGGACACGGGCACGTGGACGTTCACCTCCGGCCCCACGGGGCAGCTGAGCTTCTCGCAAGTCGCCGGGTCGCTCACGTTGCCCCAGCCCTTGGTCGGTCCCACCAACAGCCTCGTGGCCGATAATGGGGTGGTCACCGTGACCTGGAGTACGACCGTCGTCACCAACACGCCGCCGGGGGTTACGATGACGCAAGTCGCGTACACGTATATCCCCCCGCCGGCGCCCAACAATTCCCTGACGACCGACCGCGTGGACGCGGCCACCTGGCACCGCAAGGCGGGCGCGGGACCGGTCTACGACCAGCTCTTCTACTCCGTTCGCGACGTGGACATCAAGACCACGAAGCAGACGGGCGTCTCGCGGCTCTATTCGGCCGACCCGGCTACGGTGAGCGCTAACCAAAAAGCCCCGCTCGGCCGGATCGGCACCGTCATCCAGACGCCCGGCAACGATCTCGGACTGACGACCGGCATGACGTTCATCGGCGACACGCTCTACGGCGTGGACAACCTCGGCCACCTGTTCACGATCAACCGCCTGACGGGCGTCGCCGCGCTTGTCGGCACGGTGGCCGGGGCCCCGAATCTGCAGGGCCTGGCGAACGGGCCTCAGAACGCGGTCGGCGGCCCCCTCGGCGTCGCTGGCTACTACGCCGACAAGCTGTTCGCGATCAGTGCGACCGGTGATCTGTACTGCATCGACCCGACGACCGCCGCGCGGTTGCCCGTGTTCCCCGGCAACGCCGACTCCCTGTACGTCGGCCCGCTCGACGGCGGCAGCAGCAGCTACACCGGCTTCGCCTTTTCGCCGCTCGACATCCCGCTCTGGCGGGCGACGAACAACCGGGGCCTCGAGCCTGGGCATGGCGTGACGGCGGCGCTCGATCACACCCGCGACGCGCTCTACGACAACGAGGCGACGCAGGAGCCCGAGTCGAAGGGCCTGACGAGCATCTACTACGGCCTCGACAGCAGCAAGGGCACGGCGCTCGATTCGTCGAAGCTTTCGCACCTGCACATGAAGTCCACGACCTGGCTGACTGACCTCTTGAGCGGGGTTGGGAATCAGGTCGCAGACCTGCCGTACAAGGGAAGCACAGCGGTGACGCTGGACCTTTCCGTCATCAGCGCCGGCAGCCCCATCGTGAGCGTCGCCGGGACCCGCGACCTGGCCGTGGGCATGTTCGTCACCGGCCCCGGCATCCCCCTGGACACGACGATCCTCGAGATCCAGTCGTTCTCAACGCTAAGGCTGTCAAACAACGCGACGCAGTCAGGCAGCGTTTCACTGGATTTCGTTCGCAGGATCACGATCGACACGCTGCCGTTCAGCCTGGAGAACAGGACCTACACCGACAAGCCGACGCTGTACTTCAACTACCGGATCGAGGCCGGCGTCGGCAGCGCCGGCGTGCAGATCTCGGCGGACGGCGTCCGGGACGGGAAGTGGATCACGATCGCCGCCGCCCAGCGCGGCCGTTCGAAATTGGACGAGGCCAAAGCCGTGCTCCCCAACTTTCCGTCGGTGTCGTCGCGGATCGGGCAGCAGCCCAACCAGTTCGCCCAGGAACTCTTCGAGGGCACGGGCTGGCGGCAGGCGCGGATCGATCTCGGCGAGTTCGCCGGCACTAAGAACATCCGCCTGCGGTTCGGGTTCGTGCCGACGCCCGTGGCCGCCGGCGTGGTCGAGGGGGTGTACATCGACGACCTGATCGTGGGCTTCGCCGAGCGGGGCGAGATGGTCACCGGCTGGGGTGCTAAGGACAAGGGCGACACCTCGTTCTTCACGATCGGCACGCCAGTCTCGCTCACCACGCCCCAGCAGAATCTCCAGGGCCCCTACCAACTCGAGATTCGCCGCGGCATGGAATACGGCGAGCTGACGAGCACAAGGTTCGGGGCCGTTCAGATCATGGGCGACCGGACCCAGTTTCTGGAGCCCGTGTACGTGGTCGATTCGGACGCCTCCCTCGTCCGCAGCACCCGCCATGCGGCGGCCACAAGCCCCTTCAACGGGTACGGCAGCGTGACGCCGGGGCAGAATCTGCGTGGCGATGAGAACACCGCGCGCGGCCAGGGTCAGTTCATCATCGAGGGCAACGTCATTACGCATGCCGACCAGTTCGGCATCCGCATCGACGCCGCCGCCCGCGACGCGGCCACCGGGGCGGGCACGAACGGGGCGGTGAAGAACACGCCCGTCCTGAACACGAACCGGCTCGTGCCCGGCGTCGTCGTGACCAACAACGTGATCGCGAGCACCCACCGCGAGGCGGCGATTCTCTTCAGCGGCGATCCCAACACCGGCAGTGGGCCGCTGGCACCCGTGCCCTACGGCCGGATCGTCAACAACACGGTCCACGGCGGCGTCACGGTGACGGCCTCGGCCACGACGGTCCTCAACTCGCCGGTCGTGACGATGACGGCGACGGACCGGCTCTGGGCCGGCATGGTCGTGACCGGAGCGGGCATTCCGGCCGGCACGCGGATCCAATCGGTCGATTCCGCCACGCAGGTGACGTTGACGCAGGCGGCCACGGCGGCAGGCGCCAGCGTGTCGCTGACCTTCGCCTTCAGCACGGTGGGCGTGCGGGTGACCGACAATGCCGCACCGACGCTGCTCAACAACGTGTTCGCCAGCCTGGCGACGGCCATCCAGATCGACGGCAACTCGGCGGGCACCGTGGTCGGCTTCTCGGCGTTCCATAACAACACGGCGACGGGCGTGGCCGGGGACAATGCGCTGACGCTCGCAACCGACCCGTTCGTCAATGCGGCCAAGGGCAACTTCTACCCGGTGGCCAAGTCGGCCATCATCGACAGCGCGCTCGACGTCCTCCAGGATCGGCTCGAGTACGTCGCCGTCACGCAGCCGCTCGGCCTGCCGCAGTCGCCGATCATCGCCCCGAGCCGGGACCTGTACGGGCAGTTGCGGTCGGACGATCCCGGCCAGGCGAGCCCGCCCGGCCTCGGCAGCAACGTCTTCAAGGATCTGGGCGCGATCGACCGCGTCGACGTCACCCAGCCGTGGCTCACCCTGGCCGAGCCGCTCGACCAGGGGTCGGAGGACGTGGACCAGGCGACGCTCAACTCCGTGATCATCTCGGGGTCCGCGGCCTCGGGGCTCACGCGACTGGTCCTCCAGCTCAACGATATCGGCGTGGGGATCGACAAGACGACGGTCGTGAAGCAGGCGTTCACGATCGTCCGCAATGGCACGACGCTGCTGGAGGGAACGGACTACGTCTTCCGCTACCTGGAGAGCACCAACCAGGTCGTGTTCGAGTCGCCCTCCGCGTTCGCGCTGGGTGACTACGAGATCCGTGTCACCACGCGGCCGGCGACGATCGGGCAGGACGGCTACCTCACCGACCTGGCCAACAACGTGCTCCTCAACAACAACAACGACGGCTCGACCTCGTTCCGGGTGTTGCTCATCGACCTACCGCAGGCGCCGACGGGCGTGGCCGGCACGGCCGGAAACGGACAGGTGAGCCTCGCCTGGACGGCCCCCGCTAACGCCTTCGGCATCACCGACTACGTCGTCCAGTACCGGACGAACGTGACAGGTTCGCCGTGGCAGACGTTCGCCGACGGCACGAGCGCCACGCTGGCGGCGACGGTGACCGGGCTGACGAACGGGACCGCGTACGTGTTCCGTGTGGCGGCCCTGAACGCCGCCGGAACCGGCAACTTCTCTGCCGAGTCGGCGCCGGTCACGCCATCCGCCCCCGCCTCGGCGCCCGGCAGCCTGACGCCGACGTTCGGTAACGGGTCCGTCGGCCTTGCGTGGACGGTCCCCACGTCGAACGGCGGCACGCCGATCACCGACTACGTGGTGCAGTACCGAACCGACGTCGTCGGCTCGATCTGGACGACGTTCAACGATGGCGTCGGTGTCGGAACGACCGCGACGGTCACCGGCCTGACAAACGGGACGGCCTACCGGTTCCGCGTGGCGGCGTTCACCGGCGTCGGCACGGGAACGTACTCGAGCGAGGTGACGGAGACGCCGCGGGCGCTGCCTTCGGCGCCGACGGGACTGTCGGGCGTCCCCGGCAACGCGAGGGTCGTGCTCACCTGGACGGCGGCCGTCGCCAACGGGGCCGCGGTCACCGACTACATCGTCGAGTTCAAGACGGTCGCGGCCGCGACGTGGAGCACGTTCTCCGACGGTACCTCGACGGCGACGACGGCGACCGTGACCAACCTGCAGAACGGCACCGAGTACCTGTTCCGCGTCTCCGCGGTGAACTCCGTGGGATCGGGGAGTGCGTCGAGCCAGGCCGGTCCGTATACGCCGGCGATGCCTGCTTCCGCGCCGACCGGACTGACGCCCACGTTCGGCAACGGCGCCGTGTCGCTTTCATGGACCGCGCCAGGTTCGAACGGCGGCTCGGCGATCACCGACTACGCGGTGGAGTACAAGACGCCAGCGGCCGCGACGTGGAGCACGTTCGCCGACGGCACGTCGACGACGACGTCGGCCACGGTGACGGGCCTGACCAACGGCACCGCGTACATGTTCCGCGTGGCCGCCATAAACAGCGTCGGCATCGGGACCTACTCGAACGAGGTGACGGAGACGCCGCGGGCCGTGCCTTCGGCCCCGACCGGCCTCGCGGGAGTGCCGGGGAACGTGCAGGTGGCGCTCACCTGGACCGCACCGGCTGCCAACGGCTCGGCGATCACGGACTACATGGTCGAGTTCAAGACGGTCGCCGCTGCGACGTGGAGTACGTTCGCGGACGGCACGTCGACGGCGACGTCGGCGACTGTGACGGGCCTGACCAACGGCACGGCGTACCTGTTCCGCGTGAAGGCCGTCAACGCGGTCGGAGCCAGCGTCGAGTCAGCCGAGGCCGGGCCGATCACGCCGCGGACGGTACCGGGCATCCCGACGGGGTTCGTGGTCACGCCGCAGAATTCACAGGTTGCCCTGTCGTGGGCGGCGCCGACCTCCGACGGCGGAGCACCGATCACGGACTACGTCGTGCAATTCAAGACGCCAGCGGCCCCGACGTGGAGCACGTTCGACGATGGCACGTCTGCGGGCACATCGGCGACTGTGACGGGCCTGACCAACGGCACCCCCTACCTGTTCCGGGTGGCGGCGGTGAACGTGGCCGGGACCGGCATCGCCGTCGAATCGGCGGCGGTCACGCCGCGGACGAACCCCGGTTCGGTGACGAATCTCCAGGCAACGGGCGCCAGTGGGCGGATCGACGTCAACTGGACCGCGCCCGCATCGAACGGCGGTGCGCCGATCACCGACTACGTGATCAGCATGAGCACGAGCCCGACCAGCGGTTTCGCGATCTTCAACGACGGTGTCTCGACCGCCACGTCGGCCACGATCACCGGGCTGACCAACGGCACGACCTACTACGTGCGCGTCCGGGCGAGGAACGTGGCCGGTAATTCGGCCATCGTGCAAGCGGGCCCGGTGGTTCCGTTCGTTCAGGCAGCCGCGCCGACGGGCCTGACCGGATCGGTGGGGAGCGGCCGCGTGAACCTGTCGTGGACTGCCGGCACGTCGCCGAAGCCGATCACCGACTACGTGATCCAGTTCCGGACCGACGTGGCGGGTTCGTCGTGGACGACGTTTACCGACGGCGTGTCCGCCGCCCGGACCGCCACCGTCACCGGTCTGACCAACGGCACCCGCTACCTGTTCCGCGTGGCGGCGGTTAACGCCGACGGGATTGGCCTGTTCACGGACGGGACCTTCGGCCTCACGCCCGTGGCATTGCCGGCCGCGGCGCCGACCGCTGTCACCGGCCGGGGTACGGCGGGTGTGATCAGGCTCAATTGGACCGGAGTGTCGTCGTCGCTGGGTGCGCCCGTGACCGGCTATGTGATCCAGTACCGGGCGAATACGAGCACGGCGACGTGGGTGACCCTGCCGCTGGCCGTCGGCAACGCGACGACGGCACGGATCACGACGCTGACCAGCCGCCTCGGTTACCGGTTCCGGGTGGCGGCGCAGAACGCCGCCGGCACGGGCCCGTGGTCGGCGGCCTCGGCCCTCATCCGGCCCTCCTGATCGCATCGGGTGAGCGTCGGCTCCACCGTGCATTCACGTCCGGCGGCGGGAGCCGTCCCGCGCCGGCAAGCGCTTGCCGATCCTGCCCAGCCTGCCGGCCCGGGTATGGTGGGCCGCCGTAATATCGACGCCGCTTCGCCGTCTTTCCCGGCTTCCGCGACCGGTACTTCGGGATCGTTGGTCACGACCGGCATGAAGCGATGTCGAAATCTCCTCTGGGATTTCTTCCTGGGAGGGTCGCACCGCCATGAACGGTCGTGAGACGAATCGGGTTTGTTCCAGCGGGACCGGTCGTGCGGGGACCGTGCTCCGATCCCTGGTCGGCATGGCGCTCGTGTGCAGCGTTGCGGTTGCGGTCGGCAGCGGCGCGCCCAAGGTCCGTGCGGACGGGTTCGACGGATTCGTCATTCCGCAGCGCGGGCCGCAGGCTCCCCTGCGCGGGCCCGTGCGCACCGCGGACGTGTCGGTGCTCGTGCCGTCCATGATCCCCGCGATGGCTCCGGAGCAACACGCCGAAGCCGGCCCGGCCGGCGATGTCGAGGCCCAGAACGGAGAATGGACCGGTGAATGGACCGGTGAATGGACCGGGGGGCAGGCGTGGGAGGTCGGCGACGGAGCGACGTGTATCGACGGATCCGGCACCGAATCCTGCTTCGCCGGCGGGGACGCCTGCGGCGCGTGTGGCGGTGCCGGCTGCGGCACGTGCGGCCATGGCGCGGGCCTGTTCCAGCGGTTGTGCGGCGACGCCTGCCCGCGCTGGGTGGTGCAGGTTGACGCCCTGATGCTCTGGCCGGCCAACATCGCCAGCCGGCCGCTGCTCAACTCATACGATCCGGTCACCGACGTCGTCGGCCCCGTGGCCCTGAACGCGAACCAGGCCCAGCCGCCGATGTCGGCCGGTCCGCGGGTGGGCCTGATCTACAACTTCAACCAGTGCCATGCGATCGAGGGCAATTACTTTCAGGTCCGTCCATTCGCCGGCCAGGCCGTGAGCCGCCCCGGATTCGTTGTCGAGAACAACCTCGCCGGCAACACGTTTCCCGTTGACACCGACACCGTCTTCGACTCGGCGACCATCTTCACGCAGGCCAGCATCCAGTCGGCCGAGATCAACTGGCGGAAGCGGGAATGCTGGTGCCCGATCACCTGGCTGGCCGGCTTCCGCTGGGTGGAATGGGACCAGCAACTGCACCTCGACGCGTCAGCCAGCGGGGACACGCCGTTCACCAACCTGTTTCGCACCGACACGACCAACACGCTCTACGGCGGCCAGCTGGGCATGGACCTCGGACTGTGGACGGGCTCGACGTTCAACGTCAACGGCATCGGCAAGGCCGGTGCGTTCCTGAACCATGCGGCGCAGGCGTCGAAGTATCAGGACAGCCTCGGGTCGTTCGAAGCGGTCCGTGCCGAGGCCGACGGCATCGCCTTCTTCGGCGAGCTCGGCGTCAACGGCAGCCTGCAGATCACTCCCTGGCTCGCCTGGCGGCTGGGCTACTCGCTGTTCTGGCTGAGCGGGGTCGCCGTGCCGGCCAACCAGCTCGCCGTCACGAACCTCAACCTGAACAATCCCCCGTCGACGGCCCAGATCAGCACGGACGGGAGCGCGCTGCTCCACGGCGTGACGACCGGCCTCGAGGCCCGCTGGTAGGCGACGGTCCCGCGGGCGTCCGGCCGATGAGGCCGAAGGCTTCGAGCGCCTCGCCCGTGTGGCTGCGGAGCATGTCGGTCGCGGCGCCGTCGGCCCGGCTCGCCCAGCGCTGGGCGTGGATGGCGATGTCCTCCGGCGGCCCCTCCGCGACCACGCGGCCGCCGCCGGCGCCCGCCTCCGGCCCCATGTCGATCACCCAGTCGGCCGCCGAGATCACCTCCAGGTTGTGCTCGACCACGAGCACCGTGTTGCCGGCGTCCACGAGGCGATCGAGCACCCGCAGCAGTTTCTCGATGTCGGCGAAGTGCAGGCCGGTCGTCGGCTCGTCGAGGACGTAGAGCGTGCTCCCCGTCCCCGGCTTGGCGAGTTCGCGCGACAGCTTCACCCGCTGGGCCTCGCCGCCGGAGAGCTGCGGCGCCGGCTGCCCGAGCGTCACGTAGCCTAGCCCCACGTCGACGAGCGTCGCGAGGATTCGCCCCACCTGCGGCACCGTCTCGAAGAACCGGGCCGCATCGGCCGCGGTCATCTCCAGAACGTCGGCGATCGACTTGCCGTGCCAGCGGGCCTGGAGTGTCTCGGAGGTAAACCGCCGGCCCCGGCAGGCCGGGCACTCGACCCACACGTCGGGGAGGAAGTGCATCTCCACGCGGCGCTGGCCGAGCCCCTCGCAGGCCTCGCAGCGGCCCCCGGGGACGTTGAACGAGAACGTCCGCGGCGTGAAGCCGCGGGTCCGGGCCTCGGGCACCCGCGCGAAGAGCTGCCGGACATGGTCGAAGACGCCGGTGTAGGTCGCCGGCGTGGAGCCGGGCGTGGCGCCGATCGGCTCCTGGTCGACGACGATCACCCGGTCGATGCTCTCCATGCCGAGGAGGGCGTCGTGGCGGCCGGGCTGCTCCCGGGCCGCGTGCAGCCGCCGGGCCAGTGCCCGCCACAGGACCTCGAGCACCAGCGACGTCTTGCCGCTTCCGCTCGGGCCGGTGACGGCCGCGAGGACGCCGAGCGGAAACCGCACGTCGATCCCCTGCAGCGTGCGATGCCGGACCCCCTTCACGGTCAGCCAGCCGGCCGGCTCGCGCCGGCCCCGGTCGCGGGCCCGCGCCAGCGCGGCGTCGCAAGCCCGGCGGCTGCCGAGGAACGGGCCGGTGACGCTCGCCGCATCACCGCCGACGGCGGCCGGCGTGCCGTGGGCCACGATCCGTCCTCCCTCGCGGCCGCTCCCCGGGCCGAAGTCGAGGACGTGGTCGGCGTTCGCGACGACGTCGCGGTCGTGCTCCACGACCACCACCGTGTTGCCGAGGTCGCGGAGCTTGCCGAGCGCCCGGATCAGCCGGTGCGTGTCGCGCGGGTGGAGGCCGATCGTCGGCTCGTCGAGCACGTAGAGCACGCCCGTCAGGCCGCTCCCCACCTGGGCCGCAAGGCGGATCCGCTGCAGTTCGCCCCCCGACAGGCTGCCCGCCGGCCGGGCGAGGTCGAGGTAGTCGAGGCCCACGTCCACCAGGAACGACACCCGGGAGGAGAGTTCGCGGAGCAGGTCGCCGGCGATCCGGCGCTCGCTCGCGGAGAGCGTCACGGCGGCGAGTTCGCGCTGAAGGCGTCCGAGCGGCATCCCGCACCACACATCGAGCGGACGGCCCCAGAGCCTGACCGCCGCCGCCACGTCGGCCAGCCGGCTGCCGCCGCAGCCGCTGCAGGGCACCTCGCCGAGCACCGCATCGACGCGGCCGCGCAGGGCGACAACCATCCGCGCCGCCTCCTCGCAGGCCGTTTCCAGCCCCTTGAACTGGAACGAGAACCACGGGCCCTTGCCCGCCACGCCGCGCGGCCGCGGCACGTCGAGCCAGCGCTCGCCCGTCCCCTCGAAGAGCCCGCGCTGTTGCAGGCCGGACAGGTCGGCCAGCGGCACGTCGAGCGGCAGGCCGATCGCCTTCCCCAGACTCTCGAGCATCACCCGGCCGACCGGCCTGCCGTCGGCCGCGGCGAGCGGCGGCCAGAGGTCGAGGGCGCCCGCGGCCAGCGGCAGCGCCGCGTCGCGGACGAGGGCCTTGCGATCGACGCCGTCGCGGGTGCCGAGGCCGTCGCAGGCCGGGCACCAGCCGAGCGGACTGTTGAAGGAGAACTGCCGCGGCTCCAGCGGCTTGAAGCCCCGGCCGCAGGTCGGGCAGGCGAGCCGGCGGCTGTAGACGTCCACCGGCCAGTCGGCCTCGTCGGCGTCGGCCACGGCGCGGGCGACGAGCATCGTCCCGCCGCCGGCGTCGAACGCCGCCTCGACGCTCTGTGCCAGCCGGCTGCGGACGGCCGGATCGGCCACGACCCGGTCGACGACGATCTCGATCCGGTTCTTCCGCTTCCGGTCGAGCGCCGGCTTCTCGTCGAGCCGCACCGTGACCCCGTCGATCCGCACGCGGACGTGCCCCGCGGCCCGCAGCGCCGCGAAGAACGCCTCGGGCGTCTGGCCGATGCGGATCTCGGTCGGCGCCAGGAGCAAGAGCCGCGTGCCGGCCGGCTGCTCGAGGAGCTTGTCCACGGTGCCGTCGACGCTCTGCGTGCCGACAGGCGTGCCGCAGTCGGGGCAGTGGATGACGCCGAGCCGGGCCGCCAGCACGCGGAAGTGGTCGTACATCTCGGTGAGCGTGCCGACAGTGGACCGGGGCGTGCCGCCGCCACCGCGCTGCTCGATCGCCACGGCCGGCGCGAGGCCCTCGATCCGCTCGAACACCGGCTTGGGCACCTGACCGACGAACTGCCGGGCATACGGGGAGAGGCTCTCCACGTAGCGGCGCTGCCCCTCGGCGTAGAGCGTGTCGATCGCCAGCGACGTCTTGCCCGAGCCGCTCGGTCCGCAGCAGACGGTCGTCCGCCCGCGCGGGATGTCGGCATCGACCTGCTTGAGGTTGTGGGCCGCAGCCCCGCGGACGGTGATCACCGGCGGGCCGGGATCGATCGACGAGGCGGCCGCCGCCGCCAGCATCCGCTTCTCGGCCGCGGCCGCGGCCGGCGGCCGGCCGCGCCTGCCGCCGGTCCGCTTCGTCGCCGGCGCGCGGGCCGCGGCCAGCAGCGGCGCGAGCGCCTTTCCCGTGTGCGAGGCCTTCACGCGGGCCACCTGCTCCGGCGTCCCCTCGGCCACGATCAGCCCGCCCCCCGCGCCCCCTTCGGGACCGAGGTCGATCACCCAGTCGGCCCGCTTGACGACGTCCAAGTTGTGCTCGACGACGAGCACGGTGTTGCCCGCGGCGACGAGCCGCTCCAGCACGGCGAGCAGCTGGCGGACGTCGGCCATGTGCAGGCCGGTCGTCGGCTCGTCGAGGATGTAGAGCGTCTTTCCCGTCGACCGCTTGGAAAGCTCGCGCGAGAGCTTGACCCGCTGCGCCTCGCCGCCGGAGAGCGTCGGCGATGGCTGGCCGAGGTGCAGATAGTCGAGGCCCACGTCGCACAGCGTCTCCAGCCGGCGGGCGATGTCGGGCGCGTCGGCAAACAGGCCGCGGGCCTCGCCGATCTCCATGTTCAGGAGTTCGGCGACGTTCTTCCCCTTCCAGCGGACCTCGAGCGTGTCCTTGGCGAAGCGGGCCCCGGCGCAGACCTCGCAGGTCACCCAGACGTCGGCGAGAAAGTCCATGTCGAGGCGGACGGAGCCGTTCCCCTCGCAGGCCTCGCACCGCCCCCCTGCCACGTTGAAGCTGAACCGGCCCGGCTTCCAGCCGCGCTTCTTCGCCTCGGGCAGCATCGTGAACAGGTCGCGGATGTCGTCCCAGACCTTGACGTAGGTCGCCGGGTTGCTGCGCGGTGTTCGCCCGATCGGCGACTGGTCGATGACGATCACCTTGTCGAGATGCTCCGCCCCCTCGATGCCGGCGCACGCGCCGGCGGTCACCGGCTCGCCGGCGAGCAGGCCGCGCAGCCGCGGCTCGAGCACGTCCCCGACCAGCGAACTCTTGCCGCTCCCCGACACGCCCGTCACGCAGACGAGGAGCCCGAGCGGGATCGACACGTCGATCCCCCGGAGGTTGTTGTGGCAGACGCCGCGCAGCAGCAGCCGCCGGTCGTCGGGCCGTCGGCGTTGCGCCGGGAGATCGATCCGCTCGCGGCCGGCGAGGAACCCACCGGTGACGCTTCGGCCGCAGGCGGCGACGTCTTCGGGCGGGCCCGCCGCCACCACCTCGCCGCCGCGCTTGCCGGGCCCGGGCCCGAAGTCCACGACCCAGTCGGCGGCCCGGATCGTCTCCTCGTCGTGCTCGACGACGACCACCGTGTTCCCCTTGTCGCGGAGCGCCTCCAGCGCCCCGAGAAGCCGGGTGTTGTCGCGCGGATGGAGGCCGATCGATGGCTCGTCGAGGACGTACAGCACGCCCGACAGGCCGGCGCCGATCTGGGCCGCCAGCCGGATGCGCTGGCTCTCGCCGCCGGACAGCGTGGGCGCCTTGCGGTCGAGGGCCAGGTAGCCGAGCCCGACCTGGTCGAGGAACTCGAGCCGGCCGCGGATCTCCTTGAGGAGCTCGGTGGCGATCAGGGCCTGCGTGTCGTCGAGCACGAGCGCCCGGAGGAACTCGCGGGCCGCGGCGATCGGCAGCCCGCAGAGAGTGTCGATGGAAAGCTCCGCACCGCTCGCGGCCCGGGCCGCGGCCGAGGCCGTGGCGATCCGCACCGCCCGCGGCTGCGGCCCGATCCGGGCCCCGTGGCAGGCATGGCAGGGGGTGACGCTCATCAGCTTCTCGAGCATGCGGCGCAGGATGCCGCTCTTGGCGTTCCGCCAGCGGTTGGCGAGCAGGGCCCGGATCCCCTCGAACGTCGTCTTGGCGCCGCGCTCCGCCTTGCCGCGATTCCAGGAGATGCGCAGGGTGCCGAGCCCGGCGCCGTCGAGCCAGATCCGGCGCTGCAGCGGCGTCAGGTCCTTCCACGGCGTGTCGAGGAGCGTGCCGGGGGGCAGCTTGCGGTCCGACTCGGCCTGGGCGGCGACGCCGTTCAACAGCCGGCGCAGCCAGCGCGGCATGTCGCGGTAGCCACCGAGAACGCCGATCGCACCCTTGCGCAGCGTCTTGTCGGGATCGGTCACGAGCCTGGCGGGATCGATCCCGTAGATCTCGCCGAGGCCGTCGCAGGCGGAGCAGGCCCCCTGCGGGCTGTTGAAGCTGAACAGCTGCGGCTCGGGAGTGTCGTAGCTCGTGCCGCAACGGACGCAGGCGTAGCGGCTGGAGAGGACGAGGTCGGTGCCGGCGCCGGCCGGCGCCGGCCGGTTCTTCCGCGTGGCCGCCCGCACCGGCGCCGCTTCCTTGCCGGCCGGCTCCCCCTCCTCCGTGGCCACGATCACCTGCCCGCCCCCGGTCTTGAGGGCCAGTTCGACAGCCTCGGCGAGCCGGCTGCGGGTCGCCGCGTCGGGCGTGAGCCGGTCGACGACCACGTCGATCCGATGCTTGAGCGTCTTCTCGAGCGGCGGCGGCTCCTCGACGCGGCAGATCCTGCCGTCCACGCGGGCCCGCGTGAATCCCTGGCGGACGAGGTCGGCGAACAGATCGCGATGCTCCCCCTTGGCGTCGCGGACGAGCGGCGCGAGCACCATGACCCGCATCCCGCCTCGGGCGGCGAGGATCCGCTCCACGATCTGGTCCCGCGGCTGGGCCTCGAGGATGGCGTCGCACTCCGGGCAGTGGGCCGTGCCCACCCGCGCGTAGAGCACGCGCAGGAAGTCGTGGATCTCCGTCATCGTGGCCACGGTCGACCGGGGGTTCGTGCCCGCCGACTTCTGCGCGATCGAGATCGCCGGCGAGAGCCCTGTGACGCTGTCCACGTCGGGGCGGGGAAGCTGGCCGAGGAACTGGCGGGCGAACGTCGACAGGCTCTCGACGTAGCGCCGCTGCCCCTCGGCGTAGAGCGTGTCGAAGGCGAGGCTCGATTTGCCGGAGCCGCTCACGCCCGACAGGCAGACGAGCCGGCCGCGCGGCAGGGCCACCGTGACGTCGCGGAGATTGTGCTCGCGGGCGCCTTTGACGACGATCGGAGGAGCGGCCATGCAGCGGTTGCGCGACGGGATGTGGGCGGGGAAACCGGATTGTAGCCCCGTGGCAACGGGCGGGGCGGGCCCGTGGTGCGGGCAGCCGCTGCTTTACACCCCGGGGAAGGTCGCCTAAACTCGAAGATTCGTGGCGAATTTCGGCGGCTTCGCCCGCCGGGGTTTTCACACGGGGCGGTAGCTCAACTGGGAGAGCGCGGCGTTCGCAATGCCGAGGTTGGGAGTTCGATCCTCCTCCGCTCCACATGCGGCGCCTGCGGGGCCGAGCGCGGTCCCCGCAGGCGCCGCCCCTGTTCCGGCGTCGGATGCGGACCTCACGCGGTCGTCTGGTGAGCCATGGTCGATTCCGCGGTCGTGCCGAGCGTGCAGGCTAACGACCCGGCGGCCGATCTGATGGTCCGCGTCGCCGCCGGCGGGCCCGCTGCCGCCGACGCCTTTGCCGAGATCGTCTCCCTCTGGCAGGACCGGCTGGTCACGCTGTTCCTGCACCAGATGGGGGACCATGCCACGGCCGAGGACCTGGCGCAGGAAGTTTTTCTGCGCGTCTACCGGGCCCGGGAGCGCTACCGGCCGACGGCCCGGTTCACGACCTGGATCCACACGATCGCCGCCAACGTCGCCAGCGACCTGCGCCAGCGGGCCTACCGGCGCCGCGAGCACGGCGTGCCCGCCGCCGCGTCGGCGACGTCGAGCGCCATCGGTCTCGACCAGCTCGCCGTGGCCGCCAGCGGCCTCATGCCCGCGCGGCAGGCCGATCGGCAGGAACTGCGAGCGGTCGTCCAGGAGGCGCTCGCGGGACTCAACGAGCGGCAGCGGATGGCCGTGCTCCTGGCAAAGTTCGAGCACTGCTCGCTGGAGGAGATCGCGGCCGCGATGGGCCTCTCCGTACCGGCGGTGAAGTCGCTTCTGTTCCGGGCACGCGACCACCTTCGGGCCGCACTCGCCGCGCTCCACGGAGGCCCGTCATGAGCACGACGCCAGCGCGGGACGGGGGCGACCCCGGGCCGCCCGCCAGCGCGGCAGCCGCACTCGGCGAGGTCTGGGAGGCGCTCGACGCGCTTCCCCGGGCCAGGGCCGCCGCCCCGCTGGCGGCCACCACACTGGAAATGGTCGCAACCGCCGTCGAGCCCGCGCCGCCGGGCGGCGGCGCGGGGCCACGGTGGAGGTGGTGGTGGCTCGGGCCGGTCGCCACGGTCTGCGCGGCACTCGTCTGCGGACTCGTCGCCGGTCGGATCACCGCTCCCGACCCCGACGAGTTCATGCTCCGAGACCTGCCGCTCGTCAGGCATCTCGACCTGTTGCGCGAACTCCACTCGGTCGCGTTTCTCGAGGAACTGGATCGCATCCGGCCGCAGCCCCCGCGACGTTTGCTCGTGGCCTCGGGCCGTATCGATCTGCAGGCCGAGCAGGCCAGGTTGGCATCCGAGATCACGGCCCTGCGGATGGCCGGCCCGTGGGGGGATGCGGGCCGGGCCGCCGTGGCGGAGCGGCGGCGGGAAGTCGCAGGCCTGCCGCCCGATGAGCGCGAGCGGCTCCGAGCGAAGGCCGCCGAACTCGCCGAGCGGCCGCACGAGGAGCGCCGCCGGCTGGAGAACGTCGCCGCGGCCATCGTCGATCCCCGCGCCGACGGCGTGCGCGAGGCCGCCCGGCTGTGGAGGTTGTGGGTCGCCGCCAGCAACCCGCTCGACCGCGAACAGATCATCGATCTCGACGCCGCGAGGCGGCTGGAGTGGATGAGGCGCGAGTCGCGGCCCGATGCCTTTGCGGCCCCTCGGCCGCGCGGCCCGAACGGCGAGTTCCGTCGTCCGCAGGGGCCGCGGTTTCCCGACGGACCACGGGGGGATGCGCCCGCTCCCGACCAACCGCCCCCGGACCGGCAGGGTCCGCGCGACCCCGACATGGAAGGCCAGCCCCCTGACGGACCAGGGGCCTTCAGACGGCCGCGTCGCGCTGACCGGCAGCCGCTCCCAGACGGGCCCGGCCAGCGCCGCCGGCCCGGGCCGCTCAGTCCCGACCCGCCAGACCCGGCAGGCCCACCCCCGGTGGATGCTGGAGAAACTCGAGCAGCGCCCGATTGAAGACCTCCGGCGCCTCCAGTGGCGTCATGTGACCGGCCCCGGGCACGATCAGCAGCCGCGCGCAAGGCATCACCTCCGCGGCCCGTTCGAGGCAGTCCGGGGGCGTGATCGCATCCTCCGCGCCGCACACGAGCAGCGTCGGCGCGAGCACGTGCGCCATCGGCTCGGTCATGTCGGGCCGGGCGGCGAGGGCGGCGAGGGCCGCCTGGATGCCGGCGATCGGCTGGGCGAGGATCGCCGAACGCAGCACGTCCTCGATCGCCGCGCGGCCCGGCGCCGCGGCCGCCGCCGGGGCAAGGAGTCGCGGCACCATCGCGTCGGCGACGATCCCCTGTCCGAGGCGGCCGACCTTCACCGCCAGGTCGGCGCGGGCGGCCCGGGCCTCGGGCGTGTCGGCCTCGAGCTTCGTGTCGACGAGCACCAACGCCGCGACCCGGTCAGGGTGGCGGACGGCGACGTGCTGGGCGACGTAGCCTCCCATCGACAGGCCGCAGATCACCGCCGGTCCTGCCACATGGAGGGCATCGAGCAGGGCCGGCACATCGTCGGCGAGCGACTCGACGCTCTCCATGACCGCGCCGGTGCTGCCGCCAAAACCGCGCAGGTCGGGCACGATGAGCCGCAGATGCTCGGCGAGGGGTTCCTGCTCCCGCCACATCGAGTGGTCGAGCGGGAAGCCGTGGAGCAGGACGCAGGGGATGCCGGTGCCGCGGGTGTGAACCGCCAGCCGCGCGTCGCGGACGGTCAGCATGTGGGTCGTCATCGCGGTCCCCCGGCCTGGGCGCGGAACCGCTCGAGGTTGCGCCGGATCGTCTGGTTGAAGGGCTCGCGGCGGCAGGCCAGCGTCTGGGTGCGCAGGGCGGCTGCCGCATCGCCGGCCGCCGCCTGGCAGTGGGCGAGCGTGTCGAGGTAACTGCCGCTGTCTGGGAACAGTTCCAGCGACCGGCGCGAAGAGCGGATCGCCTTCGCCACGTCCCCCTCGGTGTTGGCGACGAGCCAGGCGTATTCGTTGTAGTCGTTGGCCTCCGCCTGCCCGGCGTCGCCGATCCGTTCGTCGATCCGCCCGGCCGCCCGGGCCACCCGCGCCGCCGCCTCCGCCTTCTGCGGCGGCGTGCCGGCGAGGCGATAGAGCGCGATCAGGGAGTCGACGTCCAGCGGCGCATGCCGCAGCGCCTGCTCCAGCAACCTGCGCTGGCCGGCCCCATCCCCGCGGGCGGCGGCGCCGCAGGCGGCGAAGTAGGCCATTCGGGCCCGGACGTTCTCGGGGTCGTCGCGGATCGTCCGCAGCATCCGCTCAACCTCGTCGCGCAACTCCTTCGTGCGGCCGTCGAACAGACGGCGGAGCACGGCCGCCGCCTCGTCGTGCCGCAACCGGTCGTGGAGGGACTCGGACCAGACGACGCCGGCGACGGCGACCAGCGCCGCCGGTGCCGCCGGGTCGTCGGCCAGTGTGCGGAACTCGCGGTCGGCCCACTCGAAGGCACCCCACTTCAACAGGCTGGCTGCGGCTTCGTACCGCGCGTTCGCCGGATCGGTCGCCTTGCCCGCGGCGGCCGCCGCCTCGTCCGCCAGGGCGGCGGCCCGCTCGGCCCGGCCCCGGGCCTGCCAGGCGACTGCGCGGGCGTACGTGACGGACGGGTCGGGCTCGCGCTCCGCTCCCCGCTCCAGCTCGCGCTCCACGAGATCGACGGCCTCCGGCAGGCCCTGCTCGACCGCCCAGGAGAGGTTGTCGCTCGTGAACGAATCCTCGACCTGCGGGTCGCCGGCCCGTTCCCAGTCGCTGCGCAACAGGTGGTCGAACTCGCGGACCGCGTCGGCCTTGCGGTCGGCATCGATGAGCAGTGTGACGAGGCCGCGCCGCATGAGCCGTAGCGCGGCCGATTCCTGCGGCGTCCGCGCCGGCCCGGCGACGTCCGCGCCCGGATCACGGTGGCGTTCCTGCTCGAAGACGGCGAGGGTCGCGGCCGCCTCCTCGATCGCCGCCGTCCGCTGCTCAGGCGCGGCGGGATCGGTCGCTGCGACCAGCGCCCGCAGGAACCGCGCGGCCGGGCGTCGGCTGTCGGCCAGGCCGGCGGCGATCCGCGGCCGCAGGTGCGGCCAATAGGGATCTCCCGGCCGCCATTCTTGGACGAGCAGTGCCGCGGCGGTCAACGATCCCGATGGCGTGCGGTCGAGCCGCACGATCCGGGCGAGGGGCTCGATGCCGGCGTCGCCGTCGAGCCGCAGGAGCCGGTGCATGATCGGCCCGCGGGCATCCGGCTCGGCACGCACGAACTTCGCCAGTTCCGCGGCCGCCTCCGCCGGGTCGCTGGCGGAGACGGGCGAGATCCCCTCGACGAGTGCCCGTGCCCGCAGCGCGACCTCGAGGTCGACACTCGTCTCGGCCGCCGTCAGCAGCTCGTCGGCGACGGAAGTGCCGAGGGCCGCCAGCCGGGCGGCGGCCCGCTCGCGGACGGCGAAGTCCGCGTCGCCGAGCTGGCGGATGACGGCCGCGATCTCCTCCTTGGCGGGCAGCCCGCCGGCGGCAACGGCGTCGGCGCCTTGGTTCGCAGGGCCGGCCGGTTCGCCGCGGGCCGGAATCGCGGCCACGCCCGCAACCGCGAGCGCCAGGCCGCTGGCGACCCGGGCGAAACGGGCGAAGGTCGGCATGAGGGCAGGCTCCGGAGGCGGATCGATCGTCACACGACCGGCAGCCTGAAGACTACGCCCCGCCGCCGGCCCGGGGCAAGCAGCGGCCACCGGTCCGCCACGGTGCCAGCCGCGCCGGGCGGCGGTCTTCGCCCCTCGTCAGGTCGTCTCCGGTTCGATGCCGAGGTCGCGGATCGTCACCAACGACTCGAGGGGAATGCCCCGGGCCGCAAGCGCCGCGCGGCCCCCCGCCAGCCGGTCGATGACGACGACGACCCGCTCGACGACGAGGCCGAACTCCAGGGCCCGGTCGATGGCCACGAGCGACGAGCCGGCCGTGGTGACGACGTCCTCGACGATCACTACCCGCTGACCCGGCTCCACCGGCCCCTCGATGTACCGCTGCGTGCCATGATCCTTGGGCTCTTTGCGGACGAGGAACCCCTTGAGGGGAATATCCGCCACGCCGGCCATCGTCACGACGGCACTGGTGATCGGATCGGCGCCGATCGACATTCCGCCGACGGCATGGGGGAGCGGGCCGAGCGAGCGGAGCCGCTCGAGGATCGCCTGGCCGACGAGCATCGATCCGCGGGCATCGAGGACGACCTGCTTGGCGTCGAGGTAGAAGCTGGCCTCGCGACCCGAGGCGAGGCGGAACGTGCCGCGCTTCAGGGCCCGGGTGGCGATCATGTCGACGAGGTCGCGGATCGCGGGAGAAGCCGATGGGGATGCGCCGGTCATGCGACTGCCTGGAGGGGTGGAGACAGGAGGATGCGAGCCACGTGCGAGCCACACTGTATCGCAAGACGGCGCCGCGCCACCATCGGTGCCGCGGCGGGCATCTCAGCGGCCGAGCGGCAGGGCCGCGATCCGCTGGTCGATCTCGGCGAGCAGCCGCTGGGTCTCCGCGCCACCGAGGCCGCCGAACGTCGACTGCAGGTCGTCGCGGGAAATGCCCTCGGGGAGGTCGGCGAGCGGTGGGAGGAGATCGGCCACCGCCACGCCGCGGCCGATGCGGGCCTGAAAGGCGTGGGCTCCTTTCGTGGATCGCGTGGCCGCGGTCGCCAGCCGGATGCCCGCCTTGTTGGCCGCCATGTCGATGAACGAGAAGCCGCTGCCGCCGGGGGTCGAGTCCATGACCTCCTTGGCGAACCCCAGCGCCAGCGACCGCTGCTCGTCGGCGAGTACGGCCAGCGCGGCGCTGACCCAGAAATGCCGCGACAGGTCGGCCCGGCCGCCGAGGCGAATCCGCTGCCGGACCGCGGCCCGCGCGGGGGCCGCGTCGTCGTCGCGGTCGGCGCCGCCGACGCGCGTCACCGCGTCGTCGCCGAGGATCTTCCCGAGGGCGAGGATCGCCGCCCGGTTGGGGAGCACGGCGTCGGTCCCGTGCGAGTTGTCCTCGGCATAGGCGAAGGCGATCCGGAGCAGTTCCAAGAAACCCTCGTCGCCGTCGGGGACGTCCGCCGCCGTGCTGAGCAGGTGCCGCGCGGTGCCCTGCCAGGCCACGTTCAGGTCGGTGGGCACACGGGTCGCTGCGCCCCAGGCGGCCAGTCCCGAGACCACCGCGACGAGGGCGACGAGCGCGGCCCGGCTGCGCTGCAGGGCGAGGCCGGCCAGCGCTCCGAGCACCGCGCTTGCGAGGATGAAGACGAGCTGCTGCGGGATCGGCAGCGCGCCGAAGTTGATCCGCTTCGCCAGCAGGGCGAGGAGCGGCGCACCGGCGAGCACGCCGACGATCCGATATGGCGACCGCCATGCGGAGGCCGCGATGGCCAGCAGCACGCCCACGAATCCGACTCCCGCGGCACGGAGCAGGGCGGTCGTGAGGAACCGGGCCGCCGGGTCATCGAGGCCGGCGCCGGAGGCCGCCAGCCGCACGGCCCACTCCGGTGCGCCCAGCGGCCGCGGGTCGGGAAGCGTGCACAGCATCACGAGCCAGAGCACGAGTGCGCCACCCGCGATCCGCGGCAGCGCGAGGCGAACGCCGTCCAAGCCTGCCAGCACCATGATCGGTCTCCTGCGGCGCGGCCGCGGCCTGCCGCGCCCGTTGCCGCCGGAATCGAGGATACACCGTCGCCGGGCCTGCACACGGTGGACGGTGGAGGGGTTTGACCGCCGTTTTGACTCGCCGCGCCCCCCACCTAAAATTCGACGGTTCGTCCCGCCCCCCGGAACCGTCCGAATGCATCGCAGCCCGACGGCTTTCCTGCGGCTCGCCCGCCTCGCCCTGCTTCTCGCCTGCACGGTGCCGAGTTGGTCGCTGCCGGCTGGCGCGGCTCCGCCGACGGTGGTCGTGCCGGTCCGGCTGCCGATCACCGGGAGCCGGGACGAGCAGGTCGAGGGGGCGATCGTCCGCCGGCTCGACGCCCTGCGGGCGCAGGCGCCGGACCGCGGCGTGCTCATCCTCCGGTTCGACCCCGCGCAGGATGGCGAGGCGGCGGCGAGCGACTTCGGCCGGTCGGTCGAACTGGCGCGGTTTCTCTGTTCCGAACGGCTCTCCGGCGTGAAGACCGTCGCCTACCTGCCGGCGAGCGTCGCGGGCCATGCCGTGCTCCCGGTGCTGGCCTGCGAGGAGATCGTGATGGACCCGGAGGCGGTCCTCGGTCCGGCGAACGCAGCGGAGTCGTCGATCGACGCCACGACGCGGGCGGCCTACGCGCATGTCGCCGGCGTGCGGCGCACGGTGCCGGCGGCGGCCGCGGTGGCCCTGCTCGATCCCGATGCCCGGGTCGTGGTCGTGACCACGCAGGACGAGGGCGTGCAGGTCGTCGACGTGCGGGATCTGCCCGCGGTCCGCCGGCGCACCGCGGTCCTCGGAGAGCCGGAGCCGCTGCAGCCGGCGCCGCTGTCGCTTTCCGGTCGCCGCGCCCGGGAACTCGGCTTCGTCCGACTCCTCGCCCGGTCCCCGACGGAACTGGCGCAGGGCTTGGAACTCGACGTTCGTGCCGTGCAGGCCGCTCCGGCGATCGACGGCGGCTGGCGGCCGGTGCAGGTGGCCGTCAGCGGTCCGATCTCGGCCAGTGCCGTGGCCGGCGCCCGGTCGAAGATCGAGCGCGCGATCGCCGGTGGGGCAAACTTCATCTGCCTGCGGATCGACAGTCCCGGTGGCGCCCCCGAGCAGAGCCTCGTGCTCGCCGCATGGCTGGCGGGCCTCGATCCGGCCGCGGTGCGGACCGTTGCCTACGTGCCCAAGGAAGCCCGCAGCGATGCGGCGCTCGTGGCGCTGGCCTGTGACGAACTTGCCATCGCCCCCGCCGCGATCCTCGGCGGCGAGGGGGACGGCGTGGTCGACGAGCGCGGCGGGGAGGCGATCGCGGCGGCGTGGCGCGGGGCGGTCGCGAACCGTCGGGATCGATCGTGGTCGCTGCCCGTGGCCCTCGTCGTGCCGGGACTCGAGGTGCGGCGGGCGGAGCGGCAGGGGAGCGGCAGGGTCGATTTCTTCGGCAGGGCGGAACTGGCGGCGCGGGCCGACCGGGAGGCCTGGCAGCTCGGCCCGCCGGTCGGCACCGGGCCGATCCAGCTCAGCGGCCGCCGCGCGGAGGAACTCGGGCTGGCCGCGCACGTGGTCGACGACTTCGCGGCCCTGCGCAAGGCCTACGGGCTGGAGGGGCAGGTCGGCCTCGCCGAGCCGGGCTGGGCCGACCAGCTGCTGACGGCGCTGGCGAGCCCCGAGCTCGCCTGGCTGCTGCTGCTCGTTGGCGGCGCCGGGCTGTACCTCGAGCTCAAGACCCCCGGCGTCGGCCTCGGCGGCTTCGTGGCGATGGTGGCGTTCATCGTCTATTTCTGGAGCCAGCACCTGCACGGCACGTCCGGCTGGCTGGAGGTGATGCTGTTCCTGGCCGGGATCTTCTGCCTCGCGGTCGAGATCTTCGTGCTCCCCGGCGTCGGCGTGCTCGGGCTCGGCGGCGGCCTGCTCGTGATCGCCTCGATCGTGCTCGCCAGCCAGTCGTTCATCCTGCCCACCAACGACTACCAGATCCGGCAGATGCAGTGGTCGCTGCTCGGCATCCTCGGGGCCGGCATGGGCGTGGCGCTGATCGGCATGGCGCTGCGGCACGTGCTCCCCGCCACCCCGGTGCTCCGCGACGTGTTTCTCGCCCCGCCGCTGCCGCCGCCGGGTGACGACGGATTGCTCGGCGCGATGCTCGGCGCCGCGGGGGCGACCACCACGCGGCTGGCGCCCGCCGGCAAGGCGCGGATCGGGGGCGTGGTGCACGACGTCACGACCGACGGCGAACTGATCGAGCCCGGCATGCCGGTCCGCGTCATCGCGGTCCGGGGCCGGCGCATCGTCGTCAGGATGGCGTGAGCGATGGCCGCCCCGCTGTGGATCGCCCTCCTGCTGCTCGCCGGCCTGCTCGTCATGGCGCTCGAGGTGTTCGTTCCCTCGGGAGGCGTGCTCGGGTTCCTGAGCGCCGTGTCGCTCGTCGCCGCGGTGGCGATGGCCTTCATGACCCGTGGCGCGGCCGCGGGCGTCGCGGTGCTGGCCATCGTCTGCGGGGCCGTGCCCGCCGTGCTCGGCATGGCATTCCGGTTCTTTCCGCGCACGCCGCTCGGCCGACGGGTGCTGCCGCCGCCGCCGGCGCCGGACGACGTCGTGCCCGACGCCGACCGCCGCCGGTCGCTGCGTGGCCTCGTCGGCCGCGCGGGGCGGGCTGCCGCCGACATGCTGCCGTGGGGCGTCGTGTCGCTGGATGGCGCGATGCACGAGGCGGTGAGCGAGAGCGGCGTGATCGCCGCCGGCACGGTCGTCGAGGTGGTGGGCGTGCAGGGGGCCGCCCTCGTGGTGCGGCCGCGGGCCGCGACGCCGGCCGCAGCCGATCGGCCGGCTCCGGCTCCCGACCGGTCGGGCCCCCCGCCGGGGGGACCGAACCTCTCCGCGACGCTCGAAGATTTCGATTTCGAGGGGCTCGACCAGCCCGAAACTTGACCGGCGACCGTCCCCGAACGAGGCTTGCAGCGGGCCGTCACCCCGGGATCAACCCATGCTCCAGTACCTGCCGCTCGTCCTCATCATCCTTGGCATCCTCGTCTTTCTCGTCGGGTTCGCCTTCGTGGCCCGATACCTCCGGCTCTGGGTGCAGTCGTACGCCTCCAGCGCCGGCATCGGCCTGTTCGATCTCGTGGCGATGAGCTTCAAGAAGGTGAACCCCACGGTGATCGTCCGCAGCAAGATCATGGCCGTGCAGGCCGGCCTCGGCGACTCAAGCGGGGTCACCCGGCAGGCGCTCGAGGCCCACTACCTCGCCGGCGGCCGCGTCCCGCTCGTCGTCCAGGCGCTGATCGCGGCGCGGATGGCGCAGATCGAGGAGCTCGACTTCAAGCTCGCCGCCGCCATCGACCTCGCCGGCCGGAACGTCCGTGAGGCGGTGCAGACGAGCGTCTATCCGAAGGTCATCGACTGCCCGGGAAAGAACAGCGGCCGGGACTCGCTCGACGCCGTCGCCAAGAACGGCATCCAGCTCAAGGTCAAGGCCCGGGTCACGGTCCGCACGAACCTCAACCAGCTGATCGGCGGCGCCACCGAGGAGACGATCATCGCCCGCGTCGGCGAGGGGATCGTGTCGGCGATCGGCTCCTCCGAGCGGCACGCCGACGTCCTCGAGAACCCGGAGGTGATCTCGAAGACGGTGCTCGCCCGCCGGCTCGATGCCAACACGGCCTTCGAGATCGTGTCGATCGACATCGCCGGCATCGCCGTCGGGGCGAACATCGGCGCCCGGCTGCAGGCCGACCAGGCAGAGGCCGACACCCGTGTGGCCCGGGCCAACGCCGAGGGGCGCCGGGCAATGGCGGTGGCCCGCGAGCAGGAGATGATCGCCAGCATCGAGGAGGGTCGGTCCGGCCTCGTCGAGGCCGAGGCGGAGATCCCCCGCGCCGTGGCCGACTCGCTCGCCTCGGGCAAGCTCGGCATCTTCGATTATTTCAAGCTGCGGAACCTGCAGGCGGACACCGACATGCGCCGGTCGTTCGCGACGGGCGTTCCGCCGACGGCGGCGGCCGCCGCCTCGTGACCGGTCCTCGTCCCGACACGGGAGCAGCCTGACGCATGCACCAGTCGCCGCTTCTCCTCGCCGCCGGCTTCGACTGGCTGGAGGCGCTCGCCGGGTCGGCCTTCGTCATCATCTGGCTCATCTCCCAGGTGATCAACGTGTTTCGGGCGGCGGCCGGCCGGAAGGCGGCACCGACGCCACCCGCCCCGGAACGCCAGCCGCCGGCACGGGTCCGGCGGCCGGCGCGGCCGCGCGACGGCACGGACGCCCAGACCGACGTGGAGCGGCAGATCGAGGAGTTTCTGCGCGACCGCCGCGGCGGCCGAAGGCCCGACGATGCCGCTGCCGCCAGGCAGCAGCCGCCGCCGCTCCCCAAGCCGGCGCGGGCCGCGCCCGCCGCACCGCGGGCTGCTCCAGCCGCCGAGGTCTCCGGCAACGATGTCTCCCGGCATGTCGCCGACGCCTTCGCTCACCAGCTCGACCACCTCTCCCCCGGGCTGGCGGAGGCGGCGGCCAGGCCTGAGACGCGTCCGCAGCCGGCCAGCGCCGGGGCCGAACTTGGCGCGGCCCTGCGGTCGCCGGCCATGCTCCGGCAATTGTTCCTGCTGCGCGCGGTGCTCGATCGGCCGACGGAGCGCTGGTGACGTGACCGCCTCGCCGGCCTCCGCCGCCGCGGCCACGATGCCCGCACCCGCCCGGCCCGGCGGCACGCGGCTGGGCTGGATCGGCGCGGGCGTCATGGGCCGGTCGATGGCCGGCCGGCTGCTCGATGCCGGCTTCTCGGTCACCGTCTTCACGCGCCGCCGGGAGACGGCCGCGGGCCTGCTCTCGCGCGGCGCGACCTGGGCCGATTCGCCGGCGGCGGTCGCCGCCAGCAGCGACGTCGTGTTCACGATGGTCGGGCATCCGGCCGATGTCCGGGGCGTCGTGCTCGGCGCCGCCGGCGTGCTCGCCGGCCTCGCGCCCGGAGGCGTGCTCGTCGATCACACCACCAGTTCACCGGAGCTGGCGGTCGAGATCGACGCGCACGTGCGCGGGCGGGGCGGGTTCGCGCTCGACGCGCCCGTGTCGGGGGGCGACCGGGGCGCCCGCGAGGGAACGCTCACCGTGATGGTCGGCGGCTCCGCCGCCGTCAGCGGGGCCCTCGCCGCCTGCTGGCGGGCCGTGGCGGGCAAGGTCGTCGCCTGCGGTGGCCCCGGTGCCGGGCAGCGGACCAAGCTCGTCAACCAGATCGTCATCGCCTCGGGCATGATCGGCATCTGCGAGGCGCTCGTGTACGCGGTCCGCGCCGGGCTCGACCCGGAGACCACGCTCGTGGCGATCTCGTCGGGGGCCGCGGGAAGCTGGTCGCTGTCGAACCTGGCGCCGCGCATGCTCGCCGGCGACTTCGCGCCGGGCTTCATGGTGGAGCACTTCGTCAAGGACCTGCGGCTGGCGCTCGACGAGTGCCGGCGGCTGGCCATCGACCTGCCAGGACTGGCGCTCGCCGAAGCGCTCTATGCCCGGCTGCTCAAGCAGGGACACGGGCGGCTCGGCACGCAGGCCCTCGTGCTGGCGCTGGCAGCAGAGGCACGCTGTCACTGGCCCGCCGCCCAGCCGCCCCAGACCGCCTGAACGCCCGCCGCCGCCAGCGGCCGCACGGGCCTGTTTTTTTGCGATTTTCCCGCGCCGCAGTGGCTGGGAGCGCGAGCAAAAAAAAGCGGCTTGAGCGGTCCTGGCCCGTGCACTACAAGGGGGTCGGAGGGGCGGTTTCGGCCGCCCGGTTCCGGAGCGCGTAGACGAGGACGCCCAAGCCCCGTCTACGCGCTTTTTTTGAACCTCCGCCGTCCCCTGGCCCGGCATGCCGCGGGATCGGCGGAGGTCGCGATGGACGCGCGATGGACGCGCGATCACGGCATGCGGGATCCACGGATGGACGCGACGATGCGACCGCGGGCCGAAGGCTGTTGCGCCGGCCGCGCCGCGTGGCCAGCACGCATCCTCGTGATCGCGTTCGCGGTGCTCGTCACGATCCGCCCGGGGGCGACGGCCGAGCCTGCCGCCGCCGGCACCGCGTTGCTCCCCGTCACCGTCGCGGTGCGTGCGCCGCACGCCCTGCTGCGTGCCGGGCCCGGCGACGACTTTTATCCAACCGACCGAGTCGCCGCCGGCGCGCTGGTCGAGGTCTGGGCGATCGATGCCGGCGGGTATTGCGCCGTGCGACCTCAGCCGGGGAGTTTCAGTTGGCTGCGGTCCGTCGACGTCGTGGACGAGGCGGGCCGCGCGGCGGAGGGCCGGCCGCGCGGCTTCACCGGCGTGATCGTGACCGACGGCGTCGTGGCCCGCGTCGGTTCACGGCTCAACGACCTGCGGCACGTCGGCCAGGTGGCCCTCGAGGCGGGGGAACGCGTGGCCGTCATCGAGGAGATCACGATCCCGGCGGGCCGGCACGCCGGCACCTGGCTACGGATCGAGCCGCCGTCCGGCGAATTTCGCTGGGTGCGGGGCGAGGAGATCGAGCTGCCGCCGGAGTTGGCCAGCGACGCGGCGGCACCGGCCGGTCTCGGCCTCGCCGCGGCGAGCGAGGCGGTCGCCGCCTTTCGCGAGGCCGGCGGTGCGATCCGGCAGGTCGTGGCCGAGGTGACGGCGCCGGCCGCGACGCCGGGGCAGGCGCCGGGCCCGCCGCAGCCCGGTGAGCCAGGCGTACCCTCGTCGCGGTCTGGATGGCTGCCGCGCGGCGCGGGCGTCTTCGACCGGCCGGCGCAGGTGGCACCCGTCCCGCCATCGGTGGGTGTGTCGGAGGCCGAGTTGGCCGACATCGACCTCGCGCTGGCGCTCACCGTCACCGGGCCGAGCGAATCCTGGAACCTGGCGCCGGTTCGCGAGCGGCTGCGGCTCGCGGCGGCCCGCGCCGACACGGAGCCGGACCGGGCCCGCGTCCAGGCGATCGATACCCGGCTGACGCGGTTCGAGGCGATCCAGGGGAAGCAGCGGGCGGTCGTGGCAACGCCGACGACCGACACCTCGCCGCTGCGCCTGGGCAGCATGTGGTCGAGCCTCGGGGCGCTCGGCAGCCGGCCGATCCGGCCGGGTGTCCTGCCCGGCGGCGTTCCGGCCGACGGGCGACCGACCTGGACGCCTCCGGAGCAGATGGAGACGACGGGCCGGCTGGCCACCGTCGTCTCGCGGCGGCCAGACGCGCCGCGCTGGGCGCTGGTGGACGAGCAGAACAACGTCCTCGTGTTCGTCACGCCGCAGGCCGGCGTGAACATGGCGCCGCTGGTAGGTCAGCAGGTCACCGTCCGGGGTGCCCGCGGCTACATGCCCGAGTACAAGCGGCCGTACATGGTCGCCTCCGATGCCCGGATGCGGCTCGCGGCGACGCCGCCACCGGGCCGCGACGACGCCACCCGTTGACCGGGATATGCCGCGGCTTGAAATGCCCGTGGCGGGTGCCCGGTGTTCCTGATCCGGGAAGCGGACGGCGTCCGGCCGGAATCGCCTTTAGCGCCGCATCGTCGCGTCGAGCTGCTCGACCGTGAGCCAGCGGCCTGCCAGCTCGTCGCGGATGTCCTCCGCGTTCTCGGTCGGCGCGATGGGCAGCGGGAGGCCGGCGGCGAGGGCCGCGAAGGCCCGCCGGTCCTGCGGCGGCGTCCGCTGCATCCGCTCGCCGAGCCGGGCCATGGCGACGGGGTTCCGCGCGGCCGCCGCGGTGAGCTGCGAGACGAACAGGCAAATCTCGCGCATGTTGGCGGCGGCGGAACGCATGATCAACGGCTGCAGGGTGCGGGTGACGATCTCCAGCCCGAGGCCGTCGACGTCGAGGTAGGCGTCGATCTTCACCCCCTGCCGCTCGCGGCCCTCGCGGTCGGGACCGATGGCGTCGTAACGGACGACCACCAGGCACGAGCCGGAGAGGTCGCGCGGCGACAGGGCGCCGGTGTAGCCTCCGTGGGCGAGGAAGATGCACATGCCGCCGGTGGCGGTCCGCTCCCGGTGGAGCAGGTGCACCGTGCCGGTCGTGCCATAGCCGTCCGCGAGCCGCCACTGCCCGGGGGCGACCGGGTCGAGCGACAGCCGGGAGATGCCCAGCGCCCGCCACAGATCGACCATCGCATCGGGCCGCGCGAGCGCGAAGTCGAGGAACGCGGCGTCGCAGGAAACGCTTCCCGGGGGCAGGCTGCGGTGGATGGTGGCGGACCGGGCCGCCCGCTCCACGGTGTCGCGGACGGCGGCCGACATGCCGGCGAGAGGAATCCGTTCCTCGGGCCGGCGGCCGTCGCCTGCCGGTCTTTGCTCGTGCGGGCCGATCCCCGGAACGGCCAGCGGCCTCGGCCGCGGCTCCTCGCCTCCGAGCGACACACCGCCGGCCAGCAGGACGCCGGCCAGAATCGCCACGCTCCGCGCGACCATGATCACCCCCCCCGACAGCGCACCCCTGGCGCCGGAACACCGTCGCCAGCGAAGTTTTCGGCCTGCGGTGCTGCGTCAGGCCAGTCAAATTCTTCGGGCGGTTATCCGGCCGGTGCGGCGGCTCCTTGCCCAGGTTTCCGGGATCGCCGCGCCGGCCAAAATCGGCTCTTGGCCCGGTGCCGCAGGTTCCCTACCATCCCGCCCCCATTCGTTCCGACGCGCGCTGCGATGCTCCACCTTCACGATCCCAGCACCGATCCCGACCTCGCCAACGAGGACCGTGGTCCGCCGCGCGGCGTGCTCGCCCGCGGCTTCGTCGCCTGGACGCGGGTCTGCCTGCGTTCCCCGCTGCTCGTCCTCGCCCTGGCACTGCTCAGTGCCGTCGCCTGCGCCGTCTGGACGGGCCGCAACCTCGGCTACAAGGTGAGCCGCGTCGACCTGCTCGACCCGCGAAGCGACTACAACAAACTCTGGATCGAGTACGTCCGCGAGTTCGGCGAGGAGGACGACGCCGTCATCGTCGTCGAGGGGGAGTCGCGAGACCGGGTGATCGCGGTGCTCGAGGAGTTGTCCCGCGAGGTCGCCCGGGAGCCGGACCTCTTCCACGCGGTGCTGCACGAGGTCGATCTGTCGCGGATCCGCTCCAAGGGCCTCCACTACCTGTCCGCGAACGACCTCGCCGACATCGACCGGTTCATCGACCGCGCCGCGCCGATCCTCCACGGGGGCTGGGCCCAGCTCAAGGTCGGATCGATGGTGGCGGGCCTGGCCGGGCAGATGGTCGCCGGCGTTCCGCCAACGCCGGGAACAGCCGGCAGCCCGGCGGTCGCGGCGGCGGGGACGAGCGCGGCGGCCGGCCAACGGGACGAGAGCCCGGCCGGCGGGCTGGAACGGTTCAGCGAGGCGCTGCTGGCGAGCATCGAGGCGGCGACGCGGCCGGGCCAGCCGGCGGAGTACGTCTCACCATGGCCGGCGATGCCGGCCTCGCTCGCGACCCTGCGCGACCTGTCGAGCGAGCACCTCCTCGCCAAGGAAGGCCGGCTGGGCTTCGTGCTCCTGCGGCTCGAGAAGGAGGCCTCGGGCTTCGCCGGCGCCTCGGCGGCGACCGACGAGCTGCGCCGGATCATCGCCGGCGTCCGCGGCCGCCATCCCGACGCCACGATCGGGCTCACCGGGCTGCCGGTGATGGAAGACGACGAGATGCGCAGCAGCCAGCAGTCGATGATCTGGGCCAGCGGTCTGTCGCTGGCCGCCGTCGTGCTCGTCATCGTGGCCGGCTTCGGCGGCTTCCGCCACGCCCTGATGGCCAACCTCGTGCTCCTCATCGGCATGGCCTGGGCCTTCGGCTGGGCGACCTTCAGCGTCGGGCACCTCAACATCCTCAGCGTCACGTTCACCGTGACGATGATCGGCGTCGGCATCGACTACGGCACCTACTACGTCGGCCGTTACCTGGAGCTGCGCCGCACCGGCCGCGACTGTGCGGAGGCGCTCCTGGAGACGAGCGGCTCGGTGGGGCCGGGAATCCTCACCGGCGCCGTGACGACGGCGGTGGCCTTCTTCTGCGCGGCGTTCACGAGCTTCGTGGGCGTCGCCGAGCTGGGGATGATCGCCGGCGGCGGCATCCTCCTCTGCGCCGCGGCCGAGCTGCTCGTGCTGCCGGCGCTCCTCGCGGTCGTCGATCGCAGCCGGCTGGGAAGGAGCATCCCGCAGCCGGTACCCGTTCACGCCTGGCTCGCGCCGCTGGTCCGGCACCGCCGCTTCGTCGCCTTCGCCGGCCTCGCCGGCACGCTGGCCCTCGTCGGCGGCCTGCCCGAGCTGGAGTACGACCACAACCTGCTCAACCTCCAGGCCGACGGGCTGGAGAGCGTGGCGGTGGAGAAGAAGCTGCTCGCCGAGTGCGATCAGAGCGTCTGGTACGCGCTTTCCATCGCCGACTCGCGCGACGAGCTCCTCGAGCGGAAGCGGCTCCTGACGGCGCTGCCGAGCGTGGAGCGGGTGGACGAGATCGCCTCGCTCCTGCCGGTCGACGAGGAGGTGAAGCGGCCGCTCATCGAGCGCATCCGCGGCCGGCTGGCAGCGTTGCCCGAGCGGCCCCCGGAGATTCCGGTCGACCGGCTCGACGCGCTCGGCGAGACGCTCGCCTGGGCACAGGCCGAGGCGACGAAGCGGCCCGGCGGCCTGCGGACCGCCTGGCAGTTGGAACGGTCGCGGGAGCAGCTTCGCCGGCTGGGCCCCGAGGACTGCTACCGGCTGCTGGCGGCCTTCCAGCAGCGGTCGGCCGGCGACCTGCTCTCCCGGCTCCACGCCCTGGCCAGTGTGGCCGATCCGGAGCCGCCGCGGCTCGAGGACCTGCCGCCGAGTCTCGTGGAGCGGTTCGTCGGCTCCAGTGGCAAGCACCTGCTCAAGATCTACGGCCGCGGCGACATCTGGCGGTTCGAGTCGCTGGAGAAGTTCGTCAAGGACGTGCGCAGCGTCGATCCGCGGGCGACCGGCAATCCGCTCCAGGCCTACGAGGCGTCGCTGGAGATGAAGCGGAGTTACGAGCAGGCGGCGCTGTACGCGCTGATCGTGATCCTGGCGGTTCTGTGGCTTGACTTCCGCAGCATCTCCTGTGCCGCGCTGGCGGCGCTGCCGCTGGCGATCGGCATGGCGCAGACGCTCGGCCTGATGGGCCTGCTGGGGATCGACCTCAATCCCGCCAACCTGATCGGCATCCCGCTGATCCTCGGGATCGCCGTCGACTACGGCGTGCACATCGTGCACGACGCGCTGGAGCGGCCCGGCCCGTACCGGATCAGCGCCTCGACCGCCAACGCGGTGCTCGTCGACGCCCTGACGACGATCCTCGGGTTCGGGGCCCTGATGGTGGCCGACCATAAGGGGCTGGAGAGCCTCGGCCGCGTGCTCACGCTCGGTGTGACGGCCTGCACCGTCACGTCGCTGGTCTTCCTGCCGATCCTCCTGTCCTTCGTCAGGCCGGGCGCGAGCGGAAAGGCCGCATCGGCATCCACGCCGGACGTGGACGAGGGCGGTGCGTCACGATCCGTCCGTCGCGCCGCCTGAACCGCCCGGGAAAGCGGCCTTGTGCCGACGTCCGACGCCGTGGTACTTCCCCGTCTCCCCACTCTCCGGTGCACCATGATCAGACAGCGGCCCGCGCCCCGTTCCCTCGGCATCCTGTTCCTGGTCACCTGGTGCGGAATGCTCGCCAGCCCGGCCGTGAGCCGCAGCGCGGAGGCCCGGCCGCAGCCGGCGGGCCTCGCCTTCGAGGACCAGTTCCGCAATCGACGCGAGATCGGCGCGATGCGCGGGGACGTGGTCGTCCTCGTCTACGCCAACCGCACGGCGGCCGAGGCGGCGGTCGGGCTGGGACGGCGGTTGCACCTCCGCTTTCACCCGACGGCGGCCAGTGCCGCCGCCGAGGAGTGGTCGCGCCAGCCGGTGACGCCGCTGGCCGGTTGGCCGGCGGGCGTGCGCGTGCCTGACGTCCACGTCATTCCGGTGGCCTGCCTGCCCGAGGTGCCCAAGCCGCTGCATGCCGTGGCCCGTTCCCGGCTGCGCAAGGAGTCGGAGTTCGTCTCGGTGTGGCTCGACTTCGAGGACGCGATGCGGGCCACCTTCGGGATGGTGGCCGACGAGCCGAACATTGCGGTCATCGACACCCAGGGGCGGACGCACAGTGTGCGGTCGGGGCACCTCGACGATCTGGGGGTCGCCGAACTGGCCGGACTGATCGAACGGCTGCGCTGGCAGGCGCGGGCCGACCAGCGGACGGCCATCGCCCCTGTCAGCGCGCCGCGCTGAGCCGAGGCGATCGGACGCATGCCGGCCTCGTCACGCCGCCGCAGCGCGGCCGAGCGGCCGCTACCGCGACCGCTCGCGCAGCCGGCGGCTGACGTCCGTGAGCGTCTGCCGCTCCTCGGGGGTCAGACTCGCCTCGCCGCTGCGGCTGATCTTGGCGAGGATCCGGTCGACCTCATCGCTGGTCGCCGCGCGGTCGGCGGT
Organism: Planctomycetia bacterium; assembly: GCA_014192425.1. NCBI lineage: Bacteria > Pseudomonadati > Planctomycetota > Planctomycetia > Planctomycetia bacterium. Next base: position 226,114 of record BJHK01000006.1, read on the forward strand.
CGCGTCATGGTCGTCGCCGTCAGGACGCACGACCCGCATGCGCGGCCGCAGCCGGAAGGGCCATTCCGGCAGCCGGCCGAGGCCCTCGAGGCTCCAGCCGCGCCAGGCGTAGAGCAGGCCGAACGTCGCGCCGGCGAGGTGGGCCGTGTGGGCGACCCTGTCGCCGCCGGAGGCCGCGCCCTGCAGGTCGAAGACGAGGTACAGGACCCCCAGTGCCCAGGCCGGCACCGGCAGCACACCCCACAGCAGCAGCGTCTCGTGCGGGTGATACCAGATGAACAGGGCGAGGACCGCCATCACTCCCCCGCTGGCGCCGACGAGGCTGCCCCCCTGGCCCCCCAGCCGCGCCGCCACGACCCAGGCGATGCCCGCGAACACGATCGACAGGCAGTAGAAGCGGAGGAACTCGGCCCGGCCGAGGATCGCCTCCGCCTCGCGGCCGAAGAACCAGAGTGTGAGCATGTTGAACAGCAGGTGCATCGGGCTGCTGGGGTGCGGATGCACGAGGCTCGGCCCGTCGTGCAGGAAGCCGTAGGTGAGCAACTGCCAGAAGTGCGTGAGCAGGTGCTGCGGCAGATCCGACCGCAGGGCACAGACGTCGTTGAGGGAGAACCGGACCGGCAGCAGGCCCGCCGTGCCGATGAAGTTCAGCAGCCAGATCGCGACGTTCAGCCCGATGACGATGCTCACCGCCGACCAGTCCGGCGCGAAGGCCGACGACGATCGGTAGTAGCCGCGGTCTTGGTATCCCATGAGTTCGAGCCGCCGGGCGGAACGGGACGCTCCGGCCCCGTCATCGCATCGTAGCAGACCGTGGACCGCTGACCGCGGCCTGCCGCCCGCCCCCGGTCTGTGCTAGATTCCTGGCCGGCGGCGGCCCGCCGGATGGGGCGACGGCCGACGAGGACCAGGGAGCGAAAAGGGACGACCATGGCGACCAACGGCGGGCTGGGGCGGAAACTGCGGATGGGGATCGTCGGCGGGGGGCAGGGATCGTTCATCGGTCGCGTGCACGTGACCGCCGCGGTGCTCGACAACCGGGCGGCGCTCGTCGCCGGCGCCTTCTCCAGCGACGCGGCCCGCTCCAAGGCGAGCGCCGCCGACTACGACGTCGACCCCTCCCGGGCCTACGGCTCGTACCAGGAGATGTTCGACCGTGAGCAGGCGCTGCCCGCCGACCGGCGGATCGACTTCGTCTCGGTCACCACGCCCAACCACATGCACTTTCCGGTGGCCAAGGCGGCCGTCGAGGCGGGCTTCCACGTCGTCTGCGACAAGCCGCTGACGCTCACGCTCGCCGAGGCCGAGGCGCTGGCCAAGGTCGTCGCCGGGTCGAACGCCGTGTTCGCCGTGAGCCACAACTACACCGGCTATCCGCTCGTGCGCCAGGCCCGCGAGATGATCCTCGGCGGCGAGCTCGGTGAGATCCAGGCGATCCGCGCGGAGTACATCCAGGGCTGGCTGCGGACGCGGCTCGAGAGCGAGGGGCAGAAGCAGGCCGCCTGGCGGACCGACCCGGCCCGGAGCGGCGCCGCCGGGGCGTTCGGCGATATCGCCACGCACGCCTACAACCTCGGCCGCTATATGACCGGCCTGCTGCCGGAGAAGATCAGCGTCAACCTGAAGACGTTCGTGCCGGGCCGGCCGCTCGACGACTACGGCCATGCCGTGATCCGCTACCAGAACGGCGCCCTCGGCACGGTCACCGCCTCGCAGATCAGCCATGGCCGGGAGAATGACCTGCGGATCCAGATCGACGGCACCCTGGCGAGCCTCGAATGGCGGCAGGAAAACCCCAACGAGCTGCTCGTGCGGCGGAACGGCCAGCCCCATGCGATCTACACCCGCGACCCGAATGCGCCCTTCATGAACGCCTCCGGCAAGGCGGCCTGCCGGCTGCCCTCGGGGCATCCGGAGGCGTTCTTCGAGGCCTTCGCCAACGTCTATCGCTCCGCGTTCGACGCCATGGCGGAGGCGGCGACCGGGGGGAAGCCCGAGCGGACCGACACGGTCTATCCGAACATCCACGACGGCGTGGAGGGGATGTTCTTCATCGAGCAGTCGGTGGCATCGAGCAAGGCGGACGGCGCCTGGCTGCCGCTGGCGCACCCGCTGGCCCGGCGCTGACCGTCCCCCGCGAGGCCCAGACATGGCCGTGGCCGACCCCAAGTACCTCGTCTTCGACATCGAGAGCGTTGCCGACGGGGCGCTCGTGTCGCGGCTTCGCTATCCGGGCGAGCACCTCGACCCGGCGGCGGCGATCGCCCGCTACCGGGCGGAACTCCTCGCCGAGAACGGCAAGGACTTCATCCCCTACACGTTCCAGGTGCCGGTGTCGCTCGTGATCGCCAAGCTGGGCCGCGACTACGGCCTGCTCGACTTGGTGGCGATCGACGAGCAGGAGTCGCGGCCCCACGAGATCGTGCGGAAGTTTTGGGAGGGCTGGCGCCGCTATGGCCGGCCGCGGCTGGTGACCTTCAACGGCCGCGGCTTCGACATCCCGCTCCTCGAACTCTGCGCCTTCCGCTACGGGCTGTCGATTCCCGACTGGTATGCCGAGGATGCGCGAAACTTCGACCAGCCCCGGTATCGCTACAACACGGCGGCCCACTTCGACCTCCACGAGTGGCTTACCAACAGCGGCGCCTCGCGGTTCGCCGGCGGCCTGTCATTGGCGGCCAACCTCATCGGCAAGCCGGGCAAGATGGAGGTCGCGGGCCACATGGTCCAGGACCTGTGGGACGCGGGCAAGACCGCCGAGATCCACGACTACTGCCGGGGGGACGTCCTCGACACGTACTTCGTCTTCCTGCGCTCCCGCGTCGCCGCCGGCGACATCGACCTGAAACGGGAGCACGCGTTGATCGAGCAGGCCCGGGCGTGGATCGCGGAGCGGGCGGAGTCGAGCCCGGGGCTCCAGCGGTATCTCGCCGCCTGGGGCGACTGGCAGAGCCCGTGGCCGTGAGCGACCATCAGGAACACCCAACGGGTGGCTTTCATGACACCTCACCCCCCAGGCGCGGACCGCACATCGGCAGCCCGCGTCAGGCCTGCACTGTGTGCCGCCCTGCTCGTCGCCGCGACCGTCGCGGCCCGCGGAGATAACCTGCGGATCGAGGGCGTGCAGGCGGTGCCCGGTCCGGCCGGCACGGCGATACTTTCATTCGACATCGACTGGGAGCATTCCTGGCGGCACGGGAGTTTTCACGATGCCGCCTGGGTGTTCTTCAAGGTCCGCCCCGATCCCGCCGGCGACTGGCAGCCGGTCCGGCTGCGGGCCGACCGGGTGCTGAATCCGACCGGTTACGGCACGGCCGAGGGGACGCCGCTGGAGTTCATCGTTCCCGGGGGCGCAGACGGCTTGTGCGGCGTCTTCATCCGGCGGTCCGACGAGGGCGCGGGGCCGATCGCCACCCGGCGGGTCTCAGTCGTCTGGGACGCGGCCGCCACCCACGGCCTGCCCGCTGACCTGCGGGTGCCGCTGGCAGGCTTCGGCATCGAGATGGTGTACGTCGCCGAGGGGCCGTTTCTGCTCGGGTCGGGAGGGAACGAATGCAACCGGTTCCACGCCGCCGTCGCGGCCGGCCAGCCGCAGACCGCCTACCTGGTGGCGGGACGTGGCCCGATCCCCACGGGCCGGCAGCCGGGCCGGCTGTGGGCGACCGGCTTCGCGCCGGAGGACGGGGGCGCGATCCCCGCGGAGTTTCCCGGTGGCTACGGCGCCTTCTACTGCATGAAGCGCGTGATCACGCAGGGCAACTATTCCGACTTCCTCAACCATCTCCCTGAGGCCGAGGCACGCAAGCGGTTCTATGCGGACGGGCATGGCCACTGGATCGACCGCGCCGGCGAGCCGCCGAACACCCACTACGCGGCCAGCGGCACGCCGCCGAGCCCGTGGTTCGGCCGCCGTGCCAGCCAGCGCGACCAGAGTTGCCCGTGGCTGTCGTGGGCCGACGGCGCGGCATTCGCCGCCTGGTCGGGGCTGCGGCCGCTCACCGAACTGGAGCATGAGAAGGCCTGCCGCGGCCTGCTCGAGCCGACGCTCAAGGAACGCGGGCCCTCGTACTTCGGCGTCATCGACCTGAACGGCGGCCTGCTCTACGAGCGGCCGGTGACGGCCGGCTCGGCCGCCGGCCGGCGCTTCGCCGGCACGCACGGCAGGGGCGTGCCGCAGCCGCCGGCGGACTGGCCGACGGACCTCGAGGGGGTGGCGTTCCGCGGCGACTATCTGCACATGCGCGAGTACACGAGCGTCGACCACATGGGAGTCGCCGGTCGCATGAAGCAGATCAGCACGCACGCCGATCGCCGGGCGCATCCCCTCGGCGGCTGGCGCGGCGGTCGCACGGCTCCGGCCGGCGACGCCGCCATGCAGCCGCTGCTGCGGCGGTTCGCGCCGGGCGCCGTGACCGTCATCCCCCGGGCCGACCCGGGGTTCGGACTACGGCTGCGGATCGCCGGCCCCGCCGACCTGTTTCCCGTCCGCAACCGGTTTCAGTCCTTCGACTACCGGGGAACGCTCGAGCAGCCGTGGACCGGCGCGCCGGACCTCGATGCCACGATCGAGCTTGGCGTCGATGGATCCGTGCTGCGGCTGGTCGCCGAGGTGCGGGACGATCGGCACGTGAACGCGGCCCAGTCCGGGGAGGGCATCGCCGCGGGCGACTGCCTGCAGATCGGTCTGCGCACGGGGCAGGGCCCCACCTGGCGTCTGGGCCTTGCCCGGACGGCGGCGGGAACGGTGTTCCACCAGTGGAACGGGGTGGGGGACGACCTGCTGCGTGGCGTCGAGTGCAGCGTGGACCGCAACGACGCACGCGGCCTGACCCGCTACACCGCCGCGCTGCCGCTGGCCGTGCTCGGCCTCGCCCCGGGGGTGGATTTCGCCCTCAACCTGCAGGTCGTGGACGACGACGACGCCGGGCAGCGACACACGCTGCGACTGGCCGAGGGCATCGCCACGGATCCGGCCGGCAGCGATGCGCCGGAACGCTTCCCGCGGTTCCGGATCGATCGCTAGGGCTTGCCCGTCACTCGGCGATCACTTCCTTGACGAGCTGGATGAAGTGGTTGCCCCCGAGTTCCGCGGCCTTCTTTTCCGCCGCCCGCTTGTCAGCGTAGTCGAACATCGCCATCCGCTTCATCGCCGAGCTGAACACGCCCCAGTAGGCCTTGAGGCGGGCCTCCTTGGCGGTCTTCTTCCGGCTCGGCTTCTTCGCGGCGACCTTCTTCGGCTCCTTGGCCGGCTTCGCCTTCTTCTCCTTGGCGACCTTCTCCTTCGGCACCTTCTCCTTGGTCGCCTTCTTCTCCTTGCCCCGGGCCTCGGCGGCGTCGTTCTGGGCCCGGAGTTCCTTGCGATTGACAATCTTTCGCGCCATCGTGATCCGTCGTCCTTCCCTTGGGCGGCGGCCGCCGGTCCGGCGGTGCCGCGAGCGAGTGTGGTAGCCCGGCGATCGGGCCCGGTGCCCGAAACCCGGGCGCCGATGAAGCGGGGAGTATAGCCTGCCGAAGCGGCGCGGACGATGGCCCGCCGCGACCGCCGCCGCCCTATACTGAGGTGATCATGCCGACGCTCCTCGCCCCTGCCCCCCCCGAACCGTTCGCCCACTACCGGGCGCTCGACGACGCCGCGCTGGCCGGGCGGATCACGGCGGTCCGCCAGCGCATGGGGCCGCGGCTGGTGATCCTCGGCCATCACTACCAGCAGGACGGCGTCATCGCCCATGCCGACTTCCAGGGAGACAGTTACCAGCTGTCGAAGTCGGCCGCCGACCGCGAGAGCTGCGAGGCGATCGCCTTCTGTGGCGTCCACTTCATGGCCGAGACGGCCGACATCCTCGCCAACAGGCCGGACAAACTGGCCGCCCGCGGCGGCCGCCGCATCTCGGTCGTGCTCCCCGACATGGCGGCCGGCTGCTCGATGGCCGACATGGCCGCGATCGAGCAGGTCGAGGACGCCTGGGCCGACCTCGGCTCGGTGATCGACACGGCCGACATCACCCCCGTCACCTACATCAACTCCGCGGCCAGCCTGAAGGCCTTCTGCGGCCGGCACGGCGGCATCGTCTGCACGTCGAGCAACGCCCGGGCGGTGCTGGAGTGGGCCTTCGCCCGGCGCCGCCGCGTGTTGTTTTTTCCCGATCAGCACCTGGGACGGAACACGGCCCGGACGATGGGCGTGCCGCTCGACGAAATGTGCGTCTGGAATCCGCATGACGCGACGCTGGGAGGCAACTCCCGGGACCGGCTGGAGCGGTCGCGGGTCATCCTCTGGCAGGGGCACTGCAGCGTGCACGCGCTGTTCCGGCCGGAGCACGTCGATGCGATGCGCGAGCGGCTCCCGGGCGTCAGGGTGCTCGTCCATCCGGAGTGCTCGATGGAGGTCGTGGACAAGGCCGACCTCGTCGGCTCGACGAGCTACATCCTCCGCCAGGTGGAGCAGGCCCCGGCCGGCACGGCCTGGGCGATCGGCACCGAACTGCACCTCGTCAAGCGGCTGGAGAAGAACCATCCCGAGCAGACGATCCGCTTCCTCTCTCCGGTGGTCTGCATGTGCGCGACGATGTACCGGATCGACCTTGCCCACCTCTGCTGGAGCCTCGAGCACCTCGAGGCGGGCCGGCCGGTGAACGTGATCCGCGTGGATGACGAGACGGCCCGCTGGGCGCTTACGGCGCTGGAGCGGATGCTGTCGGTGTGAGTGGTGACGGGTGTGGCGTCACGCCCGGTTCGACGCATAGTGTGTCGTTCGGCTTGCGGTCACAGGGAGTGCCGCATCGGCTAGAAGCGACGATGCGGGGAGGTGCTTCACGCACTATCCGGCCCCCCATCGTCGATACATTGACTTTTTCCTTCGCGCAACGGTTCGTCGATTGTTCGCAGGCATGGCATATTGCCAGGCCGGTGTGCCTTGCGCGCGGTTCACGAGTGCGCGCCTGCAGGGGACGACGGTGTTTGGACTGTACGGCAGTTCGTCTCCGCTGAATGTAAGGGGGAGAGAGGACGGGCCGCAGTTCCGACGAGTGAACCGGCTTGCCGTGATTACGGGCGGGGGCCCTGCGCGTCCGGCATGATGACGGTTGCGAGAATTCGCAGTCGCTCGCGATACGCCGCACGAAGGTTCGTTCAGCGTCAACCGGCGTCCGGGTTTGCCGCTGGTTTATGCGGCTGCTACGCTGCCTAACGGCACGCCGGTGCCGTTGCTCCGCGTGCGGCAAAGACCTGTTGCACAGGACCTTCCACACAGCCGTGCGGCATTTTTGGATTCGCGATATACAGCGAACCTCCGCGTTTACACGGAACCGTATAAATGAGAGTTCTCACTTGTCCTGTTTGTCCAACTTGGCGGCAAACAAAATCTCTGCCCGCCGCTCTTCCGCCGTCTTGCCCGGTTGTGCGGCTTGCCATTCGCCACACGTTTCAGCCCACGCTTGCTCAATGATTGGCTGCGAATAGTGGCTCACCCTGTCGCCGTATTGGTCAACAATGTCGCCAGCGTAAGCCGGCGGATGCGCCTTGCACAGCGAGTCGAAGTCGTCATAGAAGGTGCAGTGCAGGCACCGCTTTGTTGGGTCTAGCACACCATTTCCCCTTGCTCATGTGAGAACCAAGCGATGCAGCGGACGAGCCGCTGATCGCAAGCGTT